>JBEDJE010000068.1:0-5366 GCA_041172985.1 Actinomycetota bacterium | reverse complement strand
AGGAATTTCTTGGGGGTATTGGAAGCCAAGAAAGAGACCAGCTTTGGCACGCACGTCGGTGGGCCAATCGGTGATGTCGTCACCGTGCAAGAAAATCTGTCCGCTCGTGACTTCGTATTCAGATGAATTGAGCAGGCAACTGGCCAGGGTGCTCTTGCCACAACCGTTGGGTCCCATGATGGCGTGAACTTCGCCGGCGTTGACCGTGATGTTGAGCCCCTTCAAGATGTCAGCAGGGACCACGGTGTCGAGATCATCGGTGGCGGGCCGGGCATGCAGGTCGACTACCTGGAAGAGGGGACTACTCATAGGGCGAGTCTAGAGCCCACCCCCTATTTCTCCTATCTCCGTAGTGCTAATTATCTTGTGATTCTGGTGTCGAATTATTCGCTATTACCAACTAAATCCACACCAGAAGCACAAGGGAATTCAGGAATGGAGGGCTGACCAGAGGGATCGGTAGTTCGGATATTGATCTTGCACATACGACGAGCTGGTCAACATCTGGTGGTACTTGGGCAGATTGCGAAACGGGACGCCGGCATCAACATGGTGAGCCAAGTGAAATCCAATATTGAACGGAACCAAGAAAAACCGAGCCGCCCAATGTTGCTCGACCGAATGCGTCGCTATCCGACGATCATCTGACGCCATTAAGCCACCGTGTTCAGCGACCGAACGCAAGCGATTAATCACTCGCCACACCGTGAGATACGGCAACAACCAGAACAACGGGTACACCCACCAATATCCAGCAACAATTGCGCCAACAATCAAGACGGCCTGCACGGCCAAAATCTTGAACAGTGTTTGGCGAACAACTGCAACTTCGCTTCGAGCTCCGCGCAACTGATCGCGCAACAAACGCAAACCAGTTCGCCCTTGGGCATCACGTACCAATTTGCGTCGCCAACTTGCAGCACTAATTGGATAGTTGGCATACAAAGCGATATCTGGTTCGTTGGGTCCAAACTCTTCACGGTGGTGCGCCATGTGTACACGACGATATGCGTCGGTATTTGTGAACGCCGGATACCCAATCAACCAGCGTCCAACGAAATCGTTAAGGGTGCGATTGCGAAACAACAAACGATGCGCAGCCTCGTGCATGAGTGATGCAAACTGAGCGTGCGCTCGGCCCATCAAGACAAAAACTGGCAACCATGTGATGGGACCAAAGTGCACCGCTAGATAAATCAACACCGCAGTTTGCGCAAATACCGAAACAACTGACAGGCCGTTGCGCACTGAAGGAATCTGACGCAAAGCATCACGCCGACTACTCACTAATCGCCCGTCAGACATCACATCATCGGTCGCATTGCCTAATGACAATGTTGCGTGACGAACCATTCCGCCGAGGCGCGGACTACCAACCACGTTCAACCCACTCTTGTAAATGGGGGCGTTCAGTTCCGATCGTTGTGTCAAGCCCATGACCGGGCAACACGATCGTGTCTTCGGGATAGACCAACAACAAGTTGTCGATTGAGTTGATGATGGTCTCAAACGAACCACCCTCAAACTTGGTGTTGCCTGGACCACCGGGGAACAAAGTGTCACCAGTAAACAGTAAAGGCGTATCAAGAACGCGAAACGAAATTGAACCCGGTGTATGGCCAGGATTGTGAATCGCCTGAATGCGTAGCTGTCCGATTTCAATCATCTCGTCGTGTTCGATGAATCCGTCGTAACCCTTGTCGACCAACATCGGCGCATCGAGTTCGGTGACTGCGACGTGATAGCCAGCTTCGCGCATCGCAGGAATCGCTTGAATGTGATCGAAGTGACCGTGAGTTTCAAGAACTCGCGTGACGCCGAGCCGTTTGCACATTTCAAGCAAGCGCTCATGCTCATTGGCCGCGTCAATCAGGATGGCTTCGCCGGTTTGATGGCAACGCACGACAAAAACATTGTTGTCGTAGTCACCCACAACAACTTTGTGAACTTCAACTGTCGAATTAGACCAGTGCAAAGTGTTTGAGGCTGAAGAACTCATGAGACAAGTATCTCACGGGATGACATAAAGGGTGAAGGTGACGCCACCACAACAGTTGCGAGCCGTAAGGTTTCGGCGTGGCTCTACCCCCCGATCGTCCTGATTTCACAGACCTCGCCACGCCGAGTGATCACAAGGCGTTGAAGCGATTGGCTGAAATGGACTCGTCAACAACAACTCCAAGTGACGATGAGTCTGACAAGAGGGGACCTTCTGGGTCGGTGATCGGCGCGCTTTTTGTTCCCGGAGCGCCATCGTTATTTCGCCGCACGACATTGTCTGCGGCTCTGCTGTTGCTCGGTGTCGTCATACCGATTGCCACGATTGTTGTTGCGCTCGTGCGTCGCAACGAAATTACTTCGCTCGTGCTCGACAAGAATTTCCTCCTTGCCTTGCAAACAATTGCCGTACTCTTTGTGTTGACACGGTTGGTTTCGGTCGTTGAAGTGATTCGCTCACGTTCTGAGGGTTCACCGAGTCGTTTGGCATCCATGTTGGCAATAGTTGGGGTGATGCTGGTCGCAACACCCGCTGCGTGGTCAATAGCCCGTGCACAAGATTTATCTGGAGTCATTAGTGATGTGTTCGTGTCATCTGGTGGAGACGCGCCCTTGGCCGCATCTGGTGATGGTTCGACGGCGGGTGAAGGATTCAAAACCATTTTGCTCTTGGGTGGCGATGAGGGCCCCGGTCGATGGGCTCTTCGCACCGACACAATGATCTTGGTCACGATTCATGAAGACTCTGGTCGCATCGCGATGATTTCAATTCCGCGCAACATGTACAAAATGCAGTTCCCACCGGGTTCGGCCATGGCGGAGGAATTTCCTAAGGGCTTTCCCGAATTGGCCAACGCGATTTATCCGTATGTGTTTACACATGAAGAAATTTCGGCAACGTACGTTCGTGGCGACCTGCAGCCAGAAGCGATCGCCCTGGCATCGGGAATTAGTTATTCGATGAACATCACGATTGACGATTATGTGTTGGTCAATATGCAGGGTTTCCTTGAAATCATTGATGCATTAGGCGGCGTGACGCTCACGCTTGATGAGAAATTGCCGATGCCCGGAAATGTTCCGGGAGCAAAAACGCAATACCCGCCGTTCATCGGGCCTGGTGAAGTCACTATGGATGGAACGACTGCTTTGGGATATGCGCGATCACGATCGGGAGATAGTGATTACGGCCGTATGGGACGTCAGCGTGAATTGCTCACTGCGATAGCGAGTCAAGTAGAGGGCAGTGACATTTTGTCGCGCTTTCCCAATCTGACCGAGATCATGCGGTGGACGGTACGTACATCACTTTCGGCTGGAGAATTTTCATCACTGGTTGATCGTTTGCGAAGTGGAGCATCAGTCAAGGAATCAATTGGATTGACTCCGCCGCTCATCAATCCGGGTAATCCAAATTTCACCGATATCACTAATTTGATTGACGCTTTGCAAGTCTCTATTCGCGACAACGTCGATTTTCCGTACGCCTGATTTACGAACTAATAACGTCGTAACCCATCGAGAGCGCAACCGGTATTTGCGCTGGATCAAACGTGATGAACTGCAATGGTCGCGGCAAACGATCGGCCGCAGCTAAATGAATTGCATCGTTGATATGCACTGGTTGCTCGCGCGCAATCATGGCTGCACGATCTAGGCACATTTGATCAACCGGCACAATGTGAATGCGATCCCATAACAAACGCACTGCATCTTCCACATCGTCTTGCAAAACTTGTTCGTCGGTGAGTCGTGGAACCAATGCCAATGCTTCAGACAAAGCCAATGCCGACGCGCACCATTGAGCGTCGTTCTCTAATGCATCAATCACTACTTGTCGACCGCGACCTTCAATCGCAACACTCAACAACGCTGACGAATCCAAAAAGACAGTCATCGAATATCGCGCAACAATTTGTCGATGCGTCCGCCGCTCCACACACTCACTGCAGGTGTTGGTTGATACGTGCCACCGCGTCGCGGTGCAATCACTAAACCGCGCGCCACTAAATCGCTGAGTCGAGCTTGACCTTCTGGCGCACCAAGCGGACCCAACTGCGCAATCGGTCGACCACCAATCGAAATGACGATGTGTTCACCCGAAGCAGCTCGGCGCACCGAGGCCGCGGCGTCGGCTCGTAGTTGGCGAATGCCCATTTCACTCATGACCACAACATAACAACGAATCAACACCTTTGTGTACACAACGGTACACATCACAAGTTGTCATTGGCCCCACGACCGCGACACAATGAAGTCATGAACTTTGCATTCTCAGAAGAACAAGAAGAACTCCGTAAAACAGTCCGTGCTTTCCTCGATGCCAAGAGCAGCGAAGCCTCAGTGCGCGAACAGATGGACACCGAGACCGGTTTCGACCAGGCCGTGTGGTCACAGATGGGCGAGCAGATGGGCCTTCAGGGCTTGCACATTCCCGAGGCGTACGGCGGATCGGGTTACGGCTACGTCGAACTCGGCGTTGTGCTCGAAGAAATGGGCCGTTCGTTGTTGTGCGCCCCGTACTTCGCAACTGTCGTTTTGGCTGCCAACACCTTGATTCACTCAGGTGACGAAGCCGCCAAGAAGAAGTACCTCCCCGGCATCGCTGCTGGCGAGACCATCGCGACCCTCGCCTACACCGAGCCCTCGGGCAAGTGGGACGAGAGCGGCATCACCATGCAGGCTTCGGGTAGCGGATCAGCTTTCACCTTGAGCGGCACCAAGATGTTCGTCCTCGACGGACACACCGCCAACTTGATCATCGTGGCTGCCAAGACCGGCAAGGGAACCAGCTTGTTCGCCGTTGACGGCAACGCTGCTGGCCTCACCCGCACCGCACTCAGCACCATGGATCAGACCCGTAAGCAGGCAAAGCTTGAATTCAACAACACCCCGGCCGAGCTCATCGGTACCGAAGGTGCTGGCTGGAGCGTCTTGTCAACCGTGCTCGATCTTGCTGCTGTTGGCCTTGCCGCCGAGCAGGTCGGTGGAGCACAAAAGGTGCTCGACATGGCTGTTGAATACGCCAAGGTTCGCGTGCAGTTCGGTCGCCCGATCGGTTCGTTCCAGGCCATCAAGCACAAGTGTGCAGACATGTTGCTCGAAGTCGAATCGGCCAAGTCGGCTGCCTACTACGGCATGTGGTGCGCCAGCGAAATGAACGATGAACTCGCTTCGGTTGCTTCACTCGCCAAGGCCTACTGCTCAGAGGCGTACTTCCACGCAACCGCTGAAAACATTCAGATTCACGGTGGTATTGGTTTCACCTGGGAACACCCAGCTCACCTCTACTTCAAGCGTGCGAAGTCATCGGAATTGTTGTTCGGTGACCCGACGTACCACCGCGAGTTGCTCGCACAGCGCATCGG
>JBEDJE010000067.1:0-5375 GCA_041172985.1 Actinomycetota bacterium | reverse complement strand
CGGCTCCCCATGATTTGTCCGTTGATCTGGGTCGACAGGTCTCGGCTGCTGAGTTACTGCAGGCGTGGCGGAACTCGCGGCGCTCACTCATTCATGCGGCGTCAATTGTTGATCCAACGGTCAGAGTGCCGTGGTACGGACCCTCAATGGCGGTGAAGTCGTTCTTGACTGCGCGGTTGATGGAGTGTTGGGCCCACGGTGAAGACGTTGCCAGCGCCGTCTCGATGCATCGCCAACCAACTTCACGTTTGAAACATGTTGCGCATATCGGGGTCGGGGCACGCGCCTTCAGTTTGATGATTAATCAATTACCTGAAGACTCCCGCTCAATTCGGGTCGAACTCAGCGCGCCGGATGGAGAGTTGTGGACGTGGGGTGACGAGTTATCTGACCAGCGAGTCACTGGCGAGGCGATTGATTTCTGCTTGGTCGTGACCCAGCGAAAGGCGCTGCATCAGTCCCAGTTAACGGTGATGGGTGATGCGGCAACGTCGTGGATGGAAATCGCTCAGGCCTTTGCCGGAGCGCCGACGCGTAAAACCTGAACACGGTTCTCGTTAGAGATCAGAAATCTTCTTAAAGATCTCGGCAGCGGGGCGGTTAATGCGTTGGCCAAGATCGGCCATTCGTGTGCGCATCCGCTGCGAAAACTTATCGAGTGCCGTTTGGTCGACTGCTTTCATGGTGCTTTCAAACTGAGACTCATGAGCGAGAAGTGCAGAAATCTTATGGTCGACAAAACTCCCGATGTCCTCGCCGTGGTCGGGTTCGTCGGCCTCCCATAACAACAAGTGCTGTGGTCGGTGATGGGCAATGCCATGTTCCCTGAAGAAATGCGGATCACGCGCGGCAACGATGGCATCGCAGGTGAGAAACCCAGCATGACGGTGATCGGGATGAAGGCGGTAACGCTTCCATGGGTCATGACCAAGAACGACTTGGGGTCGGAGTCGACGTATGTGGCGGGCAATTTCGCCACGGAGTTCGCGGGTGTCATTGAGATCTCCGTCGACTTGGTGCATGAAAACGACCTCACCTTGGGCTCCCAGTCGTCGTGCCGCTTCGCGCTGCTCGATTTGTCGCTGAGCGATGAGGGCCGTGATGTCGGCATCAGGATTCCATGTGCCTTTAGACCCATCAGTGAGTACTAGGTGATGAACCATGCAACCACTAGCGGCCCATTTGGCCAAGGTTCCGCCACAACCAAATTCAATATCGTCAGGGTGAGCGCCAATCGCGAGAGCAACCGAAGGTACTTCAAGGTCACTGCTCAAAATTGATGTGTTGACAATGGGAACTGGTTGACCTGGGTCATTACTTTGTGTCATGAATTGTTCCAATCAGGAATAAGTCTCGGCAAGATGTTGATGAGATCGGGATGCCGAAGATCATCGGCAGTATCAAGGTCGAGTCCGAGATGCGGATCTTCAATAACACGAACGGTTAGCCCTGTGGTTTGGGCTTGTTGCACATGCTGAGCAAATGAACCGTGTCCGTACTGAAAAATCCATTGATCAATGAGCGATGAAGGAATGCCCAAAACGTTGGTGCCGTCATGGTGTCGATCGGGAATGATGATGATTGATTCTGATTCTTGGTCGTCAGACTGAAGGCTGTCAATGAGTAAATCAAGAGGCTCAGATAACGGCAGATCGGCGTGAGCAACGAGAAACAGGTCGATGCGCGATTGGGCTTTAATGAGTGCAATTGATTCGGTGAGCGAAGCATTGAGTCCCTGGGACGTGACGCGGATTGATGTGGCTTTGACCGACATCGCCCATTGTGAAACCTCGTCGTTATCGCACACGACGAATCGAGAGCACGAGGCCGAACGGGTGAGTACAGCTTGGGCGCAATTTTGTGCGAGAGAACGTCTCTGCGCGGGGTTCAAAACTGTGCTCAATCGACTCTTTGCATCATCGAAGCCTCGCACGGGGACGATGAGAGCAACATGTCGGGCCACGAACACGAGCCTATGACCTCGGTTGAACTTGGGGACGACTCGCGCCGACCTAGTGCCGTATACGCTCAAGTCATGGTCCGTGCGGTGAACCACCAAGTCATTCGAGTTGCGGTGATCGGAGCCGGATCATGGGGGACCACCGTTGCGAGTCTGGCGGCAGAAAATACCTCGACAGTTTTGTGGGCACGTCGAGCCGACCTCGCCGACGCGATGACTCGGACTCGCGTGAACCCGGATTACCTCAATGAATTCACGTTGCCCGAGACGTTGCAGTTCACCTCTGACATGGGTCTCGCGGTCAGCGACGCTGACGTCGTGGTGATGGCCGTACCATCGCATGGTTTCCGAGAGGCGGCGGCCGAGGTCGCGCGGTTCATTCAGCCGAAGGTGCCAATCGTGAGTTTGTCGAAGGGTTTAGAACGAAGTTCTCTGAAGCGAATGAGCGAAGTCCTTGCCGATGAGATTCCGGGTCACCCCGTCGGAGTATTGACTGGTCCTAATTTGGCTAGAGAAATCATGCAAGGTCAGCCAGCGGCATCGGTCGTGGCGATCAACGACAAAGTCATTGCCGATGAATTGCAAAAGATTTTCGCTCGACCAACTTTGCGGATATACACCAATCCCGACATTGTCGGATGTGAGGTGGCGGGAGTGGTGAAGAACGTCATTGCCATTGGTTCAGGGATGGCCGCGGGTATGGGCTTCGGAGACAACACGCGCGCCACGTTGATTACTCGTGGGCTCGCCGAGATGTCGCGCCTCGGTATGGCTATGGGTGGAGACGGATATACCTTCGCCGGGCTTGCAGGTATGGGCGACTTGATTGCAACATGTGCTTCGGAACAAAGTCGAAACAACATGGTTGGGCATCGGCTCGGCCAAGGTGAAGCAATCGCTGACATTTTAGAGTCAATGACTATGGTCGCCGAAGGTGTCAAGAGTTCGCCGGCTGTGCTTGACTTAGCAAGGCGTTATTCCGTCGAAATGCCAATCACCGAACAGGTGGTGGCGGTATGCCACGAAGGACGCAGTGCGGCAGATGCAGTTGCACAACTGATGCAACGACGACGGAGAAGCGAAATTGGTTAACACAGTGACAACTGATGCGGTAGTGCAAGGTCGAACAATCGGAATTCTTGGTCAAGCGTGGCGAGCTACGGTCACTCCTGCTGGAGATGTCTACCCGTGGGATGACCTTGAAGCCGTGCGTTGGTATGTCGCCGCCGATGATCGTTGGCATGTCCCAGCAGACGAAGTTGCGGTCCGTCAAAGGTCGATCGATGGCGCTCCAGTTTTAGAAACTCGTGTACGTATTCCAGGCGGAGATGTCATCCAGCGAGTGTGGATGGCCACGGGCCGTCAAGGTAGCTCGGCAGTGGTGATGGAATTCGAAAATGATTCGCCGATGGCAATTGCAATTGCTATTGATCGTCAAGGCTTACTGGTCTCAAGGCCAGTCGCTGTACGTTCGGCTGGTGGCGAATGGCCCGCGCCTGGTCTTGATATTCCGCACGAGCCGACGGTGATACCTGTTGGCCACCGGACATCGGCGCGTGTTGCACTGGTTGTTTCTGGGTCAGCGGCAGATCTCAATATCGGCGACTTTGCGGATTATCTGGCAGTTGCGCGCGGCTGGGTTTCATTGAGTGAACGTGCCTCACGATTCACCATCGCTGATCTCCGTGATAGTCAACGAGTCGACGAACTGATCGTGGCTGAACGTACTGAAATCGCTTTGAATCCCCGACCCGTAAGCGTTGAACCAGACGCTTCAGTGCGTTGGTTATTGGAAGAACGTGAACTGAAGCGAATGGACTTGAAAGAAACAGATCTTGTTGAACTCTCTGGCGCAGTTGAAACTGTTTGCCGTGCAGTTAAACGCGGTCGAATGAAACGCGCTGTTGCTCTTGAGGGACTTAAGGCGGCGGCATTTTTATTGGGCACATCTCAACAGAGGGCCTTGTCCGACTTACGTAAAGTCGTTGCCAAAATTGTTGGATCAAAGAAATCATCGTTAATGAACATGCTCTACATCGGTTCAGATGCGAATGAAGCACAATTGATTGTCGGTGACATCGAAAACGAATTTGCGGCGATGTCGGACGATGGAGTCATTACTCTGCTGCCCAATGGAATCAAGACCGAACGACTAGGCGTCCAGTTTGAAGTTCATGGCATTGCTGTTGGGTTAAGCCACAAGGTCTCGTTTGCGGTCCGTTGGCATGGTCCCAACGCCGCCGTGATTTGGGAAGTGATCGGATCGAGCGATGTCGAACTTCGCTCTGGTGTTGACCTCACATGGTCGTCGTCTCAATTGACTGGCGAAGCATTGTGGCGGGTAGAAAACGTTCCAGAAACTGCTTTGGCAGAATCTGACAACTTGTCATTTTCCTAAGTTGTTGACGGCTTCAATGATCGCTTGAAGTCGGGCTGTCACTAACTCCTCAATAGCTGGGTCGCTTGTTGTGCCTTCTGTTGAAATGCGCTGGGCACCTTTAGGAATTTGTCCATTCGGTTCGTTGATCACGGTATTACCCAGAATTGTCAAGACTGTGCTGAGTTGCTCGATCATGTGAGATCCACCGGTGCCCCCAGACGAACTAATCAAACTGATCACTTTTCCAGACATTGCATGTTGACCCATAGGACGTGTCGCCCAGTCGATTGCATTCTTCAGTACTGCAGATGGACCAAAGTTGTATTCGGGTGCAGCGATAAAGAGTGCGTCGGAGTTGCTGACCATTTCGCGCCATTCACGGACACTTGCTGGTGTGTGCGACGGATCTTCAAGGTCTTCGTTGTAAAACGGCAGTGAACCGATCTTGTCGTAGAAAGCGAATGTGACGTTTGCTGGTGTCAATTTCTGGGCCAACTTCACAAGGCCTTTGTTTGATGACTCTTGACGCAAGCTTCCGAATACTCCGAGGATCTGAATTGACATCTGTTAATTATGACCGTGAAGTGGTGCCTGGAACCAACTGAAATCGGGCAAGATAGAGGGGTGCAAGCACCTATTCGCGTTGCCTACACATTTGAACAGTGCTGGCATCGCGTGCCTGGAGGGACGGCTTCTGCGGCTATTCGTGCCGCGGTTGCCATCGGTGACATTCCAGGAGTTGATCTCATCGGAGTTGCGGGAACTCATCGGCACCCGCCTGAACCATCTTTTGTGCCTCCGGTACCGGTGCGTTCTCTGCCTTTCCGTCGACCCTTGTTGTATGAAACATGGTTGAGGTTTGGTTGGCCACAGGTTGAACGGGCTACTGGTCCGGTTGATGTGTTGCACTGCACCGGTTTAATTCCGGCTCCTTCAAAGGCGCCGTTAGTCGTGAGCCTGCATGACCTTGCTTGGCGACATCGTCCCGATCAATTCACTCGGCACGGAGTCCGCATCTTCGAACGAAGTTTGGTC
>JBEDJE010000066.1:0-8195 GCA_041172985.1 Actinomycetota bacterium | reverse complement strand
TCAGGATCGCCGATTGGGTGCGACTGTGCGGCGTCGACTGCCTCACGAGCAGTGCGTCCACTCACTGCTGCGAGCCAAGCAGCTCAAGCCATCGCGGGCGGTCGGCTTGATACCCGTCTTGCAGAAACCGAAGATCCTGATCTTGCAGTCTTGACATCCTCCTTTAATGACATGGCTAGCGCATTGGAGTTGCGCGTTGAACGCGACACCCGTTTCACGTCAGACGTCAGTCACGAGTTGCGATCACCACTGATGACACTTGCCGCCTCTGTCGAAGTTATGCAGGCTCGCCGAGATGAAATGCCCGAGCGAGCACAAGTCGCACTCGATTTGCTCGTTGCAGACGTCGCCCGTTTTCAAGGTCTCGTGGAAGACTTACTGGAGATTTCACGTTTTGATGCTGGCGGAATTCGTCTCAACGTTGACGAACTACTCGTGGGCGAATTCGTCCGTCAAGCTGTAGCCATCAGTAGTGCTCCCGAAACTCGAATTCTCGTTGCTGAAATCGCCGAAGAAATGCTGATTAAGGGAGACCGTCGTCGCCTTGCCCGAGTTGTCGCCAACCTCATCGATAATGGTCGCGCTTACGGTGGCGGCGAACTAGAAGTATCAGTGTTCGTTCCCGATGACGAAGATCCACCGTCGCAAATTTGGATCACTGTTGAAGATCATGGTCCCGGAGTTCCGCTCGACGAAAGAGATCTCATTTTTGAACGATTTGCCCGTGGCTCAATTGCCGGGCGTCGCAGTGGCTCCGAAGGTGCCGGCCTTGGTCTGGCCCTTGTCGATGAACACATCAAATTGCATCGTGGTCGCGTGTGGGTTGAAGATCGACTTGATGGACTTGATGGAGCCTGTTTCATCATTGAACTACCAGCGGAACGGGTATAGCGATGACTGCACGAAAAATCAACGCTGTCAAAGTCGTCGTTGCCCTGAGCACTTTCGCTCTTGGTGCTGTTGGTTGTTCATTCGGGCCCGAAAGCACATCGCAAATCATTCCAGAATCCCAACAACAGAAACTTGATGATTCCACTTCTTCTGACGAGGCAGAGATCGGCTTTGGCCGTGTCTACCTCCAGCGCACTGAAAGCACTGGTGCATCAATTCTCACGGGCGTGCAACGCGACATCTCGAACGACCCTTTTGACATTGTCCAGGTTCTTCTCGATGGCCCGACCAAAACCGAACAAGAAGCTGGTCTTCGAAGCGCTATTCCTGCATCAACCGCAGTACTTTCAGCGCGTTACATTGCCAGCGATCTTGTGAAGGTTGACCTGACTGCAGAGATCTTCACAGCTACGGGCGACGACCTCGTCTCTTCGATTGCCCAGATGGTGCTGACGTTGTGTGACATCACCGGCATTGAGCGCGTCCTCATTGTCGTGAACGGGCAAGTAAACGAGTGGCCCAAAGGAGACGGTTCGTTAACGTCGCAAGCCTTGACTGCATACGATTTTCCCGGTCGCGCAATCAGTAGCCAACCGTTTTATCCGGCCATTGTCGATTCACTCACTGACAAGTAAATTGCCACACTCGTTTAACCGAAAAAGACTGAGCCAATTTCATGAAATAAATCCATGTCAATGGGACGCTCTTTATTCACTACTTCGCTCAAAGCAACTGTTGTGACTCGTGAAGAACGCAACGCGACCATATGCCCCACTGCGCCGTTGTGCAATGCATCGACCGCCGCCAAACCAAAGCGCGTCGACAAGATTCGGTCATATGCAGTTGGAGTCCCGCCACGTTGCACATGTCCGATTTGCACAACTCGCGATTCATAACCAGTTCTCGTTTCGATTTCTTCAGCAATAGCGACACAGATACCGCCGTACCGCGGTCGCATAACGGCCTCCACGATGTCGATCTGCGACTTGTTCACACACTTTTGCAATGTCAAAAGGTTCCTCGGGCACCAAAATGACAGTTGCCCCACCAGCTATTCCGGCGTACAACGCGATCCAGCCCGTGTCACGTCCCATGAGTTCAACCACCATGACTCGGTCGTGACTCTCAGCCGTCGTATGCAGTCGATCAATTGCATCTGTCGCAATTTGAACCGCCGTGTGAAATCCAAATGTGAGATCAGTTCCATAGACATCATTGTCAATGGTCTTTGGAACACCCACGATCGGTAAACCAGTTTCAGTGAAGATCAACGATGCAACCGTCAATGATCCGTTCCCACCGATGACGATGAGACCATCAAGTCGCTGATCGGCAAAACATTTCTTCACACGATCAACACCGTCACTTGAGTCATAGGGACTTCCCCGACGAGTACCCAAAATCGTTCCACCACGCGGCAAAAGCCCACGGACGTCGCTTTCCTGGAGCGCTATGTAGCGCTGCTCCATCACGCCGTCCCATGAATCAAGAAAACCCAAGAATTCATCGTTGTAAGCCGACGCGCCTTTGCGGACAACTGCTCGAATCACCGCGTTCAAGCCTGGACAATCTCCCCCGCCTGTCATGATTCCGATGCGCATGATCCCAGCCTAGGCATGAAACAATGGGGCCATGGCTTGGGATTCAACAAGAACCGTCAACTGGGCACGACTGATCCGTGAATGGATTGTGTACGCAGTCGTCATGGCGGGTGTTTTCTTGATCTTCCTGCGGGACAATGTCTCTGCTGGTTCAGTCGCGGGACTCGCAGCGTCATTCCCGATGTATCTGATCTTTGGCGCAGTACTCGCCAAGATGGGTTACCAGCGCAAGACGCTCAGTGATCTGCGCCGTGAAACACCTGCTCGCGCTCCCCGATCGAGTCGGCGATCATTTCACAACCAAGTCGAAGTCGTCCCGCTCCAACGAGCCGAACAACGACTGGTCCTTCACAGTTTCGCCCAAACAAGCGCAAAAAAAGATAACGATGCCCAACTCTCGCTACATCATGGCGATTGACGCTGGCACTACTGGCGTTCGGTGTCGTGCTGTTTTTGTTGATGGCCAAGAAGTCATCGCGGCATATCGTGAATTCACGCAACACTTCCCCGAACCTGGCTGGGTCGAACATGACGCTGAAGAGATTTGGAGCGCTGTCGTTGAAACCTTCAATGAAGTCGTCGCCAAAATTGGTACTCCACTCGCCATTGGCATCACTAATCAACGAGAGACCGTCGTTGCCTGGAATCGTTCGACCAGCGAGGTGTACGGACGCGCCATCGTCTGGCAAGACCGACGCACTGCTCCCATGTGCGAACAACTCACCGCCGATGGCCACCTTGAAACTGTGCGATCAATCACCGGTCTTGTACTTGACCCATATTTCTCGGGCACAAAGATGGCATGGATGTTGTCCCATGGAGTTCCGCTTTCTGCAGATTTGGCGCTCGCGACCATTGATAGTTGGATTCTTTGGAAACTGACACACGGAGAAGTTTTCGCAACCGACCCATCTAACGCCAGTCGCACAATGTTGTTTGACATTCGCTCATTGACATGGAGTCCGACAATGAGCGAACTCCTCGGCGTTCCTTTGCAGTGCCTCCCTGAAGTTCGTCCATCAAGTGGCCGTTTCGGAATCACTGCATCACCTGAGGTACCAGCTGGTATTCCCATTTCCGGAATCGCTGGCGATCAACAATCGGCGTTATTCGGACAAACGTGTTTCGAAGCTGGAATGACCAAGAATACATACGGTACGGGAAGCTTTATCTTGATGAACGTCGGCACAAGTTGCCCTGAGCCAACGCCCGGAATGCTCACGACTGTTGCCTGGAGCCTCACGAATCCAGATGGCTCAATCACATCGACATACGCCCTCGAAGGTGCCATCTTCGTCACCGGCGCCGCGGTTCAATGGCTACGCGACGGACTCGGAATCATTTCAACATCGGCAGAAATCGGACCACTAGCAGAGTCCGTCAGCGACAACGGCGGCGTCTATTTGGTTCCTGCCTTCACCGGCCTCGGTAGCCCCTGGTGGGATCCTTACGCCAGAGGCACCCTGATCGGCATTACGCGCGGAACCAATCGCGCCCACATCGCTCGAGCAGTTGTTGAGGCGATGGCTCTACAAACTCGAGATGCTGTTGAGGCAATGCAACAGGCAAGTGGAACACAGATCGCCGAACTTCGCGTTGACGGCGGGGCCTCAGTCATGAATCTCCTTCTCACTCTTCAGGCAGATCAACTCGGAATCACAGTGCGCCGACCCATCGATCAAGAAACCACCGCGCTCGGCGCCGCGTTTCTCGCTGGACTAGCCGAAGGTATCTGGCCGTCACTTGATGCGCTCAGTCAACGCTGGGTGTGCGATCTTGAAGTGGTACCGCACGAACCTGAATCAATTGAAAGAATTCTCAGCGATGCCCTGCATCAAACTTGGCTGAGTGCAGTGACTCGTTCACGCGACTGGGCCGAACAGGTGATTGATTAAAACTTTGCCAGCGCCGAACTCACTATGCGCGCTATCAAAGTGAGATGTTGACGCTCACGAAGACGGAAAGCTCCGCGTTGACGACCAACCACGATGACCGCATCAAGTAAATCGAGCGGCGCCCAAGCCACATCAGAAGGCGTATGTTCGTGTTCTACATCGCTCGCAAGATGACTAATGCCTCCGAGAAACGCCATCACCCATGGCAAGTCAGGAACGTCTCCCGATACCGCTAGCGGTGTCGGCGCTCCACGAGGAACAACGGTGCACCAATCTGCTTCAAGCATGTCACGCACCAACTCACACGCTGCTTCAGTCCGCTCATCATGAGGTGTCTCCATGATGCGTGCTGCGGTATCGAGAGCTAACACACTTTGGTCGGGTCGATCTTCGGCAATCCTGTGCACATCTTCGATCGCCACGCCTTCGACGAGGCTCACATGGGAAATCAATTCTTCAAGACGAAGGGCACTGTCTTTTGCTGAATCGTCAATCGGCAATGTCACGATCAATTCGTCGATCGCCATGCCAGCTCCACGTTCGAGAATCTCAATTCCGATCACGTCACCATTTGCTTGACCAATAGCTGCTGCCACACGACCGAGTGTTCCTGGAATATCAGGGAGCCACAGACGTAAAACGTAAGTTTGCACGCCTTGACACTAACCAGTCAGGTGGCAACGTGACGTGAACATTAGATGTCTGAAATGTGAGCATATTCGGGCAACAGGGCCGCCCCGATTGCCCCTGCTTGTTCAGCAAATTTCGCAAGTACAAGTTTCGGGTGGGGTCGCAACTCAGGTGAATACAGCAATTCACCAAACCATCGTTGAATCGGTTGAAGAAACAGATCTCCCGATCCTGCCAATCCTCCACCGATCACCAGCATTGACGGATCCAGCAGATTAGTGAGGTTTGATAATCCGAGGGCCACCCACCGCGCGAACTCATCAACAATCGCCAAGGCTTCGTCATCACCAAGAAGTGCCGCTTCGCGGATATGTTCACCACGAATATTCGTACTTCCACCGGCCAAAGTTTGAACCATGTGGGCGTGTCCGCGTTCGGCCGCCAACGTACCGAGGTAAGCCAAGCCATTGCCTGATGCATACCGTTCCCAACAACCTCGTTGTCCGCACACACATTTGGGACCCGAGGGATCAACAATCATGTGCCCGATTTCGCCGGCGAAACCATTCGTGCCGCGTACTAAGCGTCCACCAGATACGAGTCCTCCACCAATGCCCGTACCCAGTGTTACGACAACAACGTCGTCAACACCTTGCGCCGCACCAACAGACCATTCGGCAACTGCAGCACATGTCGCATCATTTTCAACCGCAACGTCGACGTGCAAAATGTCTCGCAAAATTGGGCCCACCGCAAAATCAGCAATATCGACCAAATTGGGAGCCGCCCGCAACACACCTTGTCGGGTGACTAGCCCAGGGACTCCGATACCTACCGACTCGACCTCGCCTAATTCACGAACAATAGAAACGAGGGTTTCAATAATGTCGTCAGCACCCTCGGGCGTGTCGCGACGCACCTCGTGCAGTACTTGTCCGTCTTGCCACACCACGCCGAGGCATTTTGTTCCCCCGACATCGATTCCTGCGCGTCGCCCCGTCGTTACAGGCATATCGCTGACTTCACTGTGCAGATTCGGCTTGAACCTTCAACTCTTTAACAGTGTTGAGAATTCGAACTTCTGCTCGACGCTTGACAAAACCTGGAAGTGGAACAACGAGCTCAATGGACAAGTTGTACGTCAGAACAACGCCACCCGAATTATCGGGAGAAAACATATATGCACCATCGACCGCGCGCATGATGTCACCAGAAACCATGTGCCACGACAAACGCGCCGGAGCCGCGCTGTAGTCATAGGACAAGGTGTAGTGCGTGCTGCGACCAAGGGCTGAAGTACGGAATTCAACCTGCGTTGCCCGTCCCTCTTCGTCGCGTGCAAGAACAACTGCCGATTTCACGTCCTTAGCCCAGTCGGGGTAACGCTCAAAGTCGGTGGCGATAGCCCAGCAGTTTTCGTGTGGAGCTTGAATGGTGATCGTCAGTGACGCGGTGTCAGCCATGACTATGTTCTAGCCGATCTGACGGTCGTCGGGGTGGCTCTCAGACGGAGAAGTCTCGCCTTTGAGCCGGCGGGCGCCGAAAGTTCCGTATGTCGCAGCCCATAATCCGTTCAATCCGAGACCCAACACCGGCACAAGAACACCGAAAGCCAAAGTCGAACCACGACTTGAATTCTCTGCACCCTCTTGCAGCGTGTTTGGACGAACCAGTGCGGTTGCGACTGCGACAACGCATTGTGCCGCCAAACACGAATGCATCACGACCTTCACTTTTTTGGGAATGGCTTGACCCATCAAGAAATACAGTTCGGCAACAGATATCTCTTGTTCACGGCTTCGTTGCACCGCAGTCCAATATCCCCAGAGAAAGGTCGCGATACCAACGGTGAAAAGAGCAAGAGCAACAACCACTCCTTGCGTCTTTGCAACACCGTCAAACACAACGGCGGCAACTATGGCCGAGATACTAAAAATCGCTGTCCCGACGACATTGGCGCGCAAAATATTGATGCCATTCATGACCAAACTCCAAAGACATTACCGAGACGCTCGGCGAGCATTTCGTAGGAAAATTCTTGCACAGCCCGTTGGCGTGACGCCTCACCCATACGGCGACGCAACTCAGGATCGTTCAACAGGGTTTCGATATGCGACGCCACGGTCTTGACATCTTCTGAGTCATCCACCACAAAACCAGTTTCGCCATGAGCGACGGCCTCGGCGGCTCCCCCGCTTGATCCAGCGATTTGCGGAACGCCACAAGCAGCAGCCTCCACAAAGACGATGCCGAAACCTTCTTGCTCAAGACCGCCCCAACGATTGCGACACAACATGGTGTAAATATCGGCGCATCCATACAAACGGGGTAAGTCATCATGAGCAACGCGCCCCAAGAATCTGACCGGAGCATCAAGTTCGCGAGCAAGTTTTTCGAGACGCTCGCGATCGCGGCCAGATCCGGCAATCGCAAGAACCAAGTTAGGTCGCGTCGCCTTCAACGTGGCAACCGCGCGAATTGCAGTATCGAAACCCTTACGAGGAACAAGTCGACTGATACCGACTATCAACTCGGTCTCGTCAGTGAAACCAAAATCGCGTCGAGCCTGTGAGCGATCTTGTGCATTCAACGGAACAAAGCGTGTGCTATCGACACCGGGCGGGACAATGGTCATCGGCAGTTCACGACCAGCTGCGTGCACAGCTTCAGCCGCTGGGTATCCACCGGCAGCAACAACATGACGCGCATGTCGCAGCACCCGTCCCAAAACTTGCTTCGATCCCGGAATACGACCAGGGACAGTCACTTCGGCTCCGTGCAAAACGACGTCGTACGGTAAATCAAGATGTGGCCCGATGATTCCAAGCGGAACTGCTGGGTCAAGAACAATGAGGTCAGCGCCGACTCGTTTGGCCATTTCATTGACGCGCTTCACCATCCAGGGGTGAGGAAGAAGTACTGACTCTTTGGTGCGCTCGATATGAAAGGGTTGGGCCGCATCAAACTCGGCGGTGCCTTCGTATGGACTTGTTAAAACTGCAAAAGAATCGGGCGGAAGTCGACGCCACCATTCCCACAGCAATGATTGAATCCCGCCAATCTTTGGAGGGAAATCGTTTGTGACGAGAAGATGCTTCATGAAGTGACCGTCCGAACGGGAATCGAGTCAATCTGCGAATACTCATCTCGTACCGATTCGTCAGTATCAACGGATAGC
>JBEDJE010000065.1:0-5438 GCA_041172985.1 Actinomycetota bacterium | reverse complement strand
AAAGCAACTGCTGCTCGCGCTGCTCAGTAACTACTGACCACTCCATATCACTGACCACTCCATGACCGTTTGCCGGTGCGGTAAACCATGACGATGAATGCGCGAATCGTTGCCAGCCCAAATAACCCACCAAAGACCCACAAGAACGGCAACAAAATAGCGCGACCAAGTTTGCCTTTGGCATTTTTGAGCGGAGCCAGCACTCCGCTTTCAACCGAACGTGCATCCATCGTCAAGGTGCGCACTGCGTCTTCAACTTCGGGACAGATCACACCCGAATTAACTCCAACTACTTGACTTCCGCCATACAACGGTTCGGGGTCACGAATCTTTGAATACAGCGCCCCAGTCGATTGATCAATGCCAACCGCCACGATGTAACTCTGCTCAAGTTCGAGATACCGCACATCTTCTTCGTATTGCACATCAACCAAATTGTTAGCCGAGTAGCCATCTAGTGAACCGCCGCGCATTTGCACGATCTCAAAACGCGCGGTACGGCGATCTGAGGCCGAGAGGCTCCCAACAAAAGTTGCTTGCACACGTGTTGGAATAAAGCAGCTGGCCGGAACAGTGTTGGTCGGCGCTGGAACTGACGTTGATTGGTCGCTTGGGACATCAACGACTCCGCCACCTTCGATTGGCTCTTCAACTGGAACCGTGGTTGTCGGAGGAATCACTGCACTCGCCGACGAAAAACCAACAACTGCGAGCGAAAGGCCCGACAGAAAAACAACCAGAGATGCGCGCAACGCCCACCGACCTGCTGAATGTTGTTTCGTTCGCCGAGTCACTAAGTACAAACTAGTGAATCGGCAACCATTGATTGAGTCAGGCTGATGTATTCAGCGTCCCTTAAAGACGGGGTTTCGCTTTTCCATCCACGCAGCAATGGCTTCTGGAGTGTCTTTGGTACCGAAGTTCACGGTCTGTGCGACACCTTCGTCGTCGAGTGCTTCTTCGAGAGTCACGTTCATTGAGTTATTCAACATGCGCTTCGATTGAGCAAGTGCAATCGGCGGCAGAGCGATTAAGCGATCGGTCCAGTCGGCAACAAATGCATCCAGTTGAGCATCGGGCACAACACGATTCACGAGTCCAATCCGATCGGCCTCGGCAGCATCAATGATGTCGGCGAAGAACGCCATTTCTTTGGCACGATGCAAACCAATGCGACGCGGCAACAACCAAGATCCACCACCATCAAGCGACATGCCGCGCTTCGAGAAGATCTGCGAAAAACGCGCAGTGTCTGAAGCAACAACCAAGTCACATCCGAGCGCCATATTGCAACCAACACCTACTGCAACTCCGCGAACCTTGGCGATCGTCGGTTGGGGCAAACGCGACAACGCCATAATCACACCGGTCACTTCGCGCATTGAGTAGTACGAGTGGCTATGTGCTCGACCGCTACCGTCGCCCATCGCCACCAAATCGGCACCACTACAGAACTCGCCATTTGCACCGGTCAACACCACAACTCGATCGGTTGACGTGTGCTGAATCTCGGTGAGCAACTCAAGTAATTCAATCCACATCACGCCATTGACAGCGTTCTTGCTCTTGGGACGGTTAAACGTAATCGTCACGACTCCACCGTTACGTTCAACGAGGAGTGTTTCGTAGTTCTTGCTCTGTGTATCCGAGGTTGTGCTCACCTCATGAACGATAATGAATGACATGGGATTCAACCCTTATCGGAAATTTCGGGCTCGGCGCGCCGACTACGTCTTTGTGGTGGCAGCGGCTATTGCCACAGTTGCCTTGGTTGTCTGGGCCTTTACCGGCTGACTCATGGCCACCAGCAAAAAGCCCGCCAAGAAGTCGAGCAAACAACCCGGTATCTGGTCAGGCCTCTATGGACCAGTTGAGGTCCGCCGCATACAGCCCTACCAGGCGCTCAAAACCTATATCTGCCCAGGATGTCATCAAGAGATTCCTGCGGGCATGGGACACAACGTGGCGGTGCCTCAAGAAGCCCCCGATCTGCGTCGGCACTGGCACTACACCTGCTGGGACCGCGAAGTGAAGACTCACGCGTAACGCTCAGTTCAAAACGCAGCCTCAATCACCTCAAGATTGACCTTTTCTTTCGGGCCGATCACCGCGGCCACATCAAATCGAACCGAGACGCGTGTCGTCGGATTTTCGCTGAGCCAATGAGCAGCCAAGCGACGGAGTCGCTGTTGCTTGTTTGAATCAACCGCTAAAGCCGGCGACCCAAAATCGGCCGAGGCTCGTGTCTTGACTTCACAAATCACCAACACCGAATCACGGCTGGCAATGATGTCAATTTCGCCCTGTCGGCAACGCCAGTTACGCGCCACAATGTCGTAACCGTGAGTGCGATACCAATCGGCGACGAGGTCTTCTCCCCACGCACCAAAGGTTTGGTTGTGAGTCGTTAGGCCTTGTCGAGATCGGTCAGATCTTCTTGGGGCAGTTCTTCGACGTTCACGTCTTTGAAACTGAAAATTCGTACCTTCGGGACGAATCGGCTCTTGCGGTACATGTCCCATACCCATGCGTCAGTTAATTCCACTTCGATCAGTGGCCGTGTGCTGTCACCTTTGACATTGACATCAACTTTGTTGGCCAAGTAAAACCGGCGCTCAGTTTCAATGGCGAAACGGAACATGCCCGCAACGTCTTGATACTCCTGCGCAAGGTGGAGTTCGCGATCAGCCTCGAAATCTTCGAGATCGTCGGTACTCAATGGTCAATGCTCGTGTTGTGAAGGCAAACGTGACAACAAATAGGAAAGGAAAGATTTCCCAAAGAAATCAGAAGTCGCGCTTTTCGCGGACCTTGGCAGCCTTACCAGTACGGTCACGCAAGTAGTACAACTTGGCACGACGAACATCGCCACGCTTCATGACTTCGATCTTGGCAACTGTTGGGGTGTGCACGGGGAATGTGCGCTCGACGCCAACGCCGTAGCTGATCTTGCGCACGGTGTAGGTCTCTTGAATTCCCGAACCATGACGTCCGATGACGTTGCCCTGGAAAATCTGAATACGCTCTTTGCCGCTTTCAACAACGCGCACGTGAACCTTCAGTTCGTCTCCGGGACCAAATACAGGAATGTCGGAGCGGATGTGTTGTAGGTCAACGATGTCGGTGGTCTTCATGACGGGTTTCCTTAAAGCTTTTCAGGGACATACGACCTGGGTAGATCGCAGACACGGCTTGTCAAGGATACGGGATAGCAGGGAACTCTTCCAACAAGGCGAGCTCATCATTTGAAAGTCCGCCGCGGGCCTCAATCAGGTCGGGTCGCTGGCTGATCGTTCGATGTAAGGCCTGCGCCAAGCGCCAGCGGTCGACCTGAGCGTGGTTCCCGCCCCTCAAGACGTCGGGGACTCCCCACCCCCGAAAGTCGGCTGGGCGGGTGAAATGGGGCTCTTCAAGCAGATTGGTGGCCCCGAAACTCTCGGTCATCGGACTTTGAGCATTCCCCATCGCCCCAGGTAACAGACGGGTCACCGCCTCAATAATCAGACAGGCCGCAACTTCTCCCCCAGATAAGACGACATCACCAATACTGATTTCACCATCGACGAGGTGTTCGCGAACCCGATGATCAATTCCTTCATAGCGGCCACACAGCAGGCTGAACCCACCCGAGGGACCTTCGTGAGTTACTGCCAACTCGTGGGCAAAGGCCTGATCGAAGCGTCGGCCTCCGGGACTGAGCAAATACAGCGGACGCGGCGGCTGGGCGGTTTCGACCGAGGCAAAGATCGGCTCGGCGCGCATGACCATGCCGGCGCCACCACCGAACGGGGAATCGTCGACCGTGCGATGGACGTCGGTTGTGTGCTCGCGTAGATCGTGGCTACGCAGATCGAGCAAACCCGACTCGCGACATTTGCCGAGCAAACTTTCAGAACAAAACGAGTCAACGATGCCAGGGAAGATGGTGAAGACATCTACACGCATGTCGATTACTTCGCATCCTCGAAAACTTCAAACAATCCATCGGGCGGATTGATGGTGACTACGAAATTGCCGTCGGCATCGGCCTGAACTGAATCAACAAATAAGACAGGTACCAGTGCGCCAGATTCGAGTTCGAGTAAATCGTTAGCGGGGTTCTTCAAAACAGCGATACAAGTTCCGCGATCAACACCACCAACATCAACAACTCGTGCACCAATGACTTGATGCACCCATACCGCGCCTGGGTCATCAATGGGTTCGGCCCAAACAACTTTGTTGACTAATCGCTCAACGTCATTGCGATCGTCAATGCCAATAAGCCCGACGACCCAACGATCGGCACCAGTGTTAGCCATCGATGTTCGTGCAGACACTTCAAACCACTCGCCGGCCCACAACTGTGCACCAACTTGGACGCGCTCAGAACGATCGGTCGACAACTTGATGTAGATCTGCCCTTTCACACCGTGGGGGCGACCAAAACGGCCTACTTCTAAAAGGCCTTCGGGAGTTTTCTCAGTAGTCACGGAATCTCCGTGAACCACAATCAGTCAACGAAGTCGACGTCGACTTCGCGACCGTCTTTAGCGGCTGCAGCACGCACGAGTGTGCGAATGCTTTGAGCAGTACGTCCACGACGACCGATCACTCGACCGAGGTCTCCGGGACCAACCTTCACTTCAAGACGCAAACGATTGCGGCCTTCGGTTTCGGCAACATTGACCGCATCGGGATCGTCAACAATTGAGCGAACAACGTGCGTTAAAACAGCAACAGCTGTTGGCGAAGAAATTTCGTTGGGATCAGTCATGACAACTGAATCACTTAGCGCGAGCAGCAGTGAACTGTGCCCATGCGCCGGAGATTTCAAGAATCTTCTTGACGCGCTCGGTGGGCTGTGCGCCCTTCATCAACCAGGCAACAGCCTTGTCGTTGTCGAGATTGATGACCGAAGGCTCGGTGCGTGGGTTGTACTGACCCAAGATTTCGAGGAATGAACCATCACGGGCGGCGCGGCTGTCGCTCGCGATCACGCGGTAATGAGGCTGCTTGGTCTTTCCGACACGTGTAAGGCGTAACTTGACTGACATTCGGCGATAACTCCTGATTCAAGCGCCTAGAACCAGTCCAGGCAGACAGCGAAGGTTAACCCGAAAGTACCCCTTCCCCAACGCCACGAGGCAAGTCTTGGCTGGTCGCGCTTAGCGTGACGGCGGAAAGCCGGGGAAACCGCCGCCTGGCGCTCCACCACCGAGAGCATCGCCAAAGCCACCGCCCTGACCAGGCAAGCCCGCCGCACCCAGACCACCAAGACCAGCCATCGATGACATCTTGCGCTTGCCCTTTTTGCCAGTGGTCATGCCACCCATGCGCTTCATCATCTTTTGCATCTCACCGAACTGCTTGACCAAACGGTTGACTTCGGCGATCGAACGACCACTGCCTAACGCAATTCGCTGGCGACGACCGCCATTGATGATCTCGGGCTTGCG
>JBEDJE010000064.1:0-5461 GCA_041172985.1 Actinomycetota bacterium | reverse complement strand
TGCGGTGTTGACGATGGTGCCGTCGAGTGCCGACAATCCCAAGCCGGCCATGACACCAGCGAAGACCATGTAGATCTGTCGCTGGGTGAGATTGCCGGCGTTGAGTTCGGTGGTGCCAGATTCGGCAGGTGTGGTTGACATCATGACCTCTCTTACTTGTACGGTACAACAACTCTGCGGTTCGGCCCGTACCTCGGGGGTCAGGGTTTTGGTCACTAAGTGACAAGATGGCGCCGTGAGTTTGACGAATGCGGCCTTGACCAGTTCGAGTTACAAAAGCCCCGTTGGGCGCCTGACTTTGGTGGCTTCTGGTCTTGGTTTGCGGGCAATTTTGTGGCCCAATGACGATCCTCGGAGAGTTCCCGGAGTGGCTGACGCCAAAAAAGGAACAAATTCGGTCATCGAATCCACGACCCAGCAGCTCGATGAATACTTCGCTGGCACCCGACATGAATTTGACGTGCCACTCGATGTTGTTGGCACAGAATTTCAATACAGCGTGTGGCAGGTGCTGCAGTCGATCCCATACGGCGAAACAATGAGCTACGGCGAACAGGCCACGGTTCTGGGCGACCCCAATAAGGCTCGCGCTGTTGGTACTGCCAACGGTCGCAACCCGATCAGCATTGTGGTGCCATGCCATCGAGTGATTGGTGCAAACGGTTCGTTGACAGGTTTTGCCGGTGGCATGAAAGCCAAGAAGTTCTTACTTGATCTTGAAAAGAAAAATGCGCCGGCCCGTTTGCCGATTCGCAAAGCCAACGAAGATCCGCGACTCGCCGAAATGTTTTCGAAAGGGCTCACTGGCCCAAACGGTGAAGCGCTCAATATTTTCGGGGTGCTTGGCAACCATCCCGACATGTTGAAGCGTTGGTTGGTGTTTGCAACTCATGTGTTGTCAAAGAACACGTTGACAGCGCGTGATCGAGAGCTGCTCATTTTGCGCACGGGTTGGAACTGTCGTTCGCGTTACGAATGGGGACAACACGTCGAGATTGCATTGCGGTGCGACATCTCTGCAGCTGAAATCAAAGCGGTCAAGAAGGGTGCTTCGGCATCAACCTGGTCGCCGATTGACAAATTGCTTCTGACCGCAGCTGACGAATTACATAATGAATACGCGGTTTCTGATGCAACGTGGCGCAATCTTGGCAATCACTATTCAAACGAACAAATTCTTGATCTCATCGCCACAGTCGGCAACTATCACTTAGTCGCAATGTTTTTGAATAGCACCAAGGTGCCCATTGACGCCGGCATTCCCGACGATCCAGATTTTCTCTAACGAAAGTTACTTGCGGCGAGCTTTGGCCATTTGCTCGCGACGACGGCGAGCTTCTTCTTGCTCGGCAGCCTTACGAGCCTTGCGCTGTTCTTTGAGTGCAAGACGCTCGGCATCGTCAACCTTGAGCGGAGCCAATGGTGTCATTGCAAGAACCGGGGCTGGCGGAAGCTTGATCTCGTCGTCGCTCTTGAGCAAACGAGTGATGATCGGCGAAGCGATGGCTTCACCGGTGACTACTGAAGCCAACATGACCTGAGTGGTGGGCAAGGTGTGGTTCTTGATGATGGCCGGAAGAACCTCGCGCAGGTTTTCTTCGCTGGGGTCATCAGAGTTTTCGCCAAGAGCTTCGATGCATTCGGCGAGGCACTTGTCGGTGAGTACGAGTGACATGCGCTCGAGGTCGCCATTAATGCGGCCCTTTGAGACGCAGACGCGGATGGCAGCAATGAGTTCGGGCATGGCCAAGTCGTCGCCTTTGACGCTGGCGATGTGCTGAATGGCGTCTTGGCCTTCTTCGTCGAGCCCCTCATAGAGAGCGGTGATCGTGGCATCGGGAAGATTGCGGAAAGCACGATCGAGCATGGACAGGGCGGCGAGACGATTTTTAACTTGATTCACGAGAGACGAGGCTAGCGGTGCGAAACGCGTCAGAATGGGTCTATGAGTACTGAGAATGGTCTGAAAAGTCGTATCCAAGCCGATATCAACGATGCAGTGCGGGCTGGCGATGAACTATTGAAGTCAACTTTGCGCATGGCCTTAGCGGCCATCATGAACGCCGAAGTTGCTGGAGCCGAGGCTGTTGTATTGAGCGATGACCAGATCATCAACTTGTTGCGCTCGGAAGTCAAAAAGCGTGCCGAGTCGGCTGACATCTACGAACAAGCTGGTCGCGCCGATTCGGCTGCCAAAGAACGCAAAGAGATGGAAATCATCGAAAAGTATTTGCCGGCAGCGATGGATGCAGACGCACTTGCCGCGATTGTTGCTGAAGAAGTTGCCAATGCTGCGGCAAATGGTCAAACCGGCCCGAAAGCAATGGGCGGAGTGATCAAAGCGGTGAAGGATCGGGTTGGGGCATCGGCTGATGGTTCGGCAATTGCTGCTGCAGTGAAGTCGGCTTTGAACTAACACATTCAGGGAAATGAAAAAAGCGACGGCCCGGGAATCCCGAACCGTCGCTTCAATTTTTAGTGAGTTGATGTGAAACGGATCAGCCCATCACGAGTTCAACAGTTGCGGTCGTGTCGTCGGTGTTGCCTCGAGAATCGACCGCATGAATTGTGACGGCGTCGCCGACTCGCAACTTCAGTCCATCAATGAGCCAGATACTTGATGTCGTTGTCGAACTGACATTGGTGGCGGCAACAGTGCGTTCAGTTCCGAACTTGGTGTAGGTGAACTCGACCGAGACGATGTCATTGCGGCCGAGGCCACCCTCTTCAACGAGAATTGAAGTGTCGATGTTCGTTCCGTTCAGAGCAAAGGTGACGAAACGAATCGTTGGCGACAATGCCAATGCAGGGATTGATGGTGAGGCGGTTGCCGGTGTCGTGGTGGCCGGTGCTTCAGTGCTCGGTGCAGTTTCGGTCTCGGGTGCGGTTTCAGTGCTCGGTGCAGTTTCGGTCTCAAATCCCTCAGTTGCCGGAGCGGCTTCGGTCTCTGGTGCGGGTTCGGCGGCTGCCGGTGCTGCAGTCGCTGGGGTGGCTGATTCAACTTCGGTGGTGACTCGAGAAACTGTTGAGGTTGGTGTGGACTTGGCAGCATCTTCGGGCTGATCACTGACCGCTTCAATGGTGGCATCAAGGGCCTGGCTTGCTGAATCCTTTGATGAGTTGCCGAAACAGGCGGTGGTTGCGACTGCGAGGCCGGCCAAAGCGACGATTGCGATTGCGGTATTGCGGATTTTGTTGTGGCGGATGTTCTTCATGATTTTCCTTTGTTCAGGCGGCCGGTATGGCTGCGTGGTGTTCAAGAGGAGCGTCAAAGGTGAACCTCGCACTTTTTTAAAAAATTCTTGAGAAAAGTTTGAGGAGATTTCCCCGAAGGTTCATGTTTGGGGAATCCAAGAGGTCCGAAACCTCGGTTGGCGGGTGGCAAGATAGGAGAATGTCAACTCTCAGAACGTCTCGCCAGCAAACTTTCCGCCGTATTTCTGCCTTAGCGGCAGCTGTCGTACTCTCGACGATCGTCGGTGCGTGCAGCAGCGATGATTCATCGGGCACTTCGGTCGACGAATCAGTGGTAAGTACAGATGTTGAATCAAGTGTCCCGACGACGGATGCGGCGACGCCGGCAACCGATGCACCGACTGCAGCCATTGATCAAGTTGTTGCTCCAGAAGCAACCACTGTTACTGATCTACTTGCGCTTGACCGCCCAGTCATTATCGCTCACGCTGGTGGAGATCACGATTGGCCGCATTCGACGATGTATGCGTTTACTCAAGCTGCACTCAATGGAACCGATGTTCTTGAAATGGACGTGATGTTGAGCAGCGATGGCGTGTTGATGGTGCAACATGACAACACGGTTGATCGACTCACTAATGACACCGGTCTTTTCAGTTCGTTCACTGCAGCTGAACTTAAGGCAATGGATAATGCCTACTGGTTCTCGGGTGGGGTATGGAGCGACAAATCACTCGCCGACGATGCCTATATCTACCGCGGAATTCGCACTGGCGATCAGCCGGCACCAGAGGGATTCACTGCCGAAGATTTCAGAATGGTGACTTTTGAAGAAGTCGCGCTCGCTTTCCCAAATCATGTGCTCGATGTTGAACTCAAGATTCCAGAATCAGCAACCGGCGAAGTTGATATTGAAAGTGCCAAGACGGCTGCCCGCGAGTTGGCACGACTCATCAAAGAAACTGGCCGTGAAAAGTCAATCGTTGTTGTGTCATTCAGTGACGAGATCATGACCGAGTTCCGCAATGCGATTCCTGATGTGGCAACGAGCCCTGGCCAAGACTCATTGGTGAATTGGTATCTCGCTGGTGGTGCACTTGATCCGCGTGACGTGATCATGCAGGCGCCGCCGGTGTATGAGGGCGTTGAAGTGTTGACGAAAGAAACGTTCGATCGTGCTCACGCAGAAAATCGTGCCGTGTGGGTGTGGATGAATGACTCAGCGCAAGAAACCACCGAGTTCTACAGCAAGATGGCGGCGCTTGGAGCCGACGGCCTCTTGATCGCAAGCCCGACCAAAGCCCCGTGACATCCAACTAAGGCGATCTGGTCGGAATTAACTGAGGTTTTCTGCTACTTCGCCAGACCAGATCGCAGTTATTTATCACTTTCCTGGCGCCCACGGTAGGAATCGGACCTACGACCTTCTGCTCCGGAGGCAGACGCTCTATCCACTGAGCTACGTGGGCAACTACACGAAGACTACCTCGTGATTCTGGTGCAGAATCATTGCGTATTTCGCAACGATTCTGCACCAGTTCTACAAACGATGGGATGCGCAGCTGGTCGTGGGTGATGAACGTTGACTGAGCCCACGCCACCAACATGATTCAAAACCGAGGCATGGGGGCGACGTCAGTGAGTCAACCACGAGCCAGCGACGAGCGTCCCAACACACATCATCACACCAGCGAATAAGACAACAGCACATCTATCAATTTGTGGTTGACTGATACAGATGTTGACCGACAAAAAGATTCTCGTGACTGGTCCGTCGGGGCAGATTGGTCTCCCCCTCGTTCAGTTTCTTGCTCCTCACAACGATGTCTGGGGAGTCGCCAGGTTCAATCAACCCGGATCGCGCGAACAACTTGAAACTCTCGGTGTAACGACCCGTTCAATTGACTTGTCATCAGGTGATTACTCACCACTTCCCAATGACTTTGATTACGTGATCCACCTTGCAGCATTCAAAACCGAAGGACTTGATTACAACCACGCCATCACGGTGAACGCCGAAGGAACTGGCCTGCTACTACAGCATTGCCAAAAGGCCAAGGCGGCCCTCGTCATGTCGACCCACTCGGTCTACAAACCAGTTGATGATGCACTGCATGCTTTCAATGAGAACGACCCGCTGGGTGATGTCAATTACATCATGTCCCCCACTTACTCAATTTCAAAGATCGCCGAAGAGGCCGTGTCACGTTATTGCGCTCGCGCGTACAACTTGCCCATCACGATCGCGATCTTGCAGCGCGGATCG
>JBEDJE010000063.1:0-5473 GCA_041172985.1 Actinomycetota bacterium | reverse complement strand
ACTTTTGATTGAAACCAATCAAGGCAGATTTCATGCTTGGGGCTCAATGGTCCCGCTTGATAAATGCCACCGTCAAGGTTCTTTTGCACGACTTCACACATGTCTTGGTCTTCATCGAGGATTTCATTAGACATCGCGACCATCCGTGCAATGTTTTCTTCCGAAGTGTCGACCGAGTAATAGTCGTAAACAACGTGGGTTTTGTTATGACCGATCGGCATGATGCGTTCAACGTTCATGCCGTCGGGGTAAATGTTCAGAGCTAAATTTGGGAATCGAAACAGCCACAGGCCAGCTACCGGCGATCCATCTGACGGCTCGCATTCGTGGACACAATACGAATCATCGTGAACCGAAACCTGATACGTCGACATCTTGAGAGATCGATTCAGCGACGGATGAATGAGTTGAACGTGGTATCCCTCAAGGTAGTTGTCAACATACGTTTTCCAGTTGCACGCCAGTTCGCGGGTCATACGCCGGGCGTATTTGAACGTGCCGATGGGGAAAGACGAAGCCTTGTCAACGAGTGAACCGAGTGATTGGTGCAGCGGAGGAGTGCTTTCTGAAAGACACACAAACACCAATGGTCCCCAGGTCTCGACACGAACCTTCTTTAGCTCGGAATGTTCGGCGCACAAAGGCTCTTCGTTACCGAAATCTCGTGCTGATTTGAGTGCACCGTCCCAACCAAAGGCCCAACCGTGGTACTTGCACACGAGATTTCCGAGTGTGCCTTGACCTGGCCACGCGAGCACTCCTGCACGATGAGGGCAAACGTTATGGAATCCGACAATTGAACCTTCGGGATTAACCGCTAAGAGAAGATTGAAGCCAGCGATTTCACCAGCGAAATAGTCTCCCGATTTTGCCAACTCGGCCGTTGTACAAAACATGATCCATTCGGTCGCCCAAATAGATTGACGTTCAACTTTGTAAACATCTGGTTCTCGGTACGCCTCAGCGTTGAGTGCAATTTTCATAAACCCATGTCTTTGGCGATGATGGTCTTCATAACTTCGGTCGTGCCACCGTAAATAGTTGTGATACGGGCGTCGGCGTATGTGCGAGCGATCGGGTATTCACTCATGTATCCGTAACCACCGAATAGTTGGAGACACTTGTCGGCAACCTTGTTCTGTAACTCAGTGCACCAGAACTTTGCCGCTGCGGCCTCGGCCGCGGTCAGTTCGCCTTCATTAAGAGCCAAGATGCACTGATCTACGTAAGCCTGCGCAACATCAATCGCCGTACGTTGTTCAGCAAGAACAAACTTCGTATTCTGGAAATTAGAAATTGATTGTCCAAAAGCCTTACGTTCTTTGACGTAGTCAATAGTCCAATTCAGCGCCGATCGGGCAAAGCCGACTCCAGCAATGGCAATCGAAAGACGTTCTTGCGCCAAGTTTGATGTCAGGTAATGAAATGCTCGGCCTTCTTCACCCAAAAGGTTCTCAACCGGGACTTCAACGTCATTGAAAAACAACTCAGCTGTGTCTTGGCTGTGCATGCCAATTTTTTCGAGGTTGCGACCACGTTCAAAACCGGTCATTGAACGCTCAACAACCATCAGCGACATACCTGTGTGGCGTTGTGTCGGGTCGGTCTTGGCCGCAACGATGATGATGTCAGAGTTGATGCCATTCGTGATAAAGGTTTTTGAACCATTCAAGATGTAACGGTCACCGTCGCGCTTAGCGGTCGTGGCAATACTTGCGAGATCGCTTCCAGTACCTGGTTCGGTCATCGCGATCGCTGTGATGAGATCTCCGCTGGCGATTCCAGGAAGCCAACGGGCCTTTTGCTCATCAGTACAAATCTCCATGTAGTACGGAGTCGTGATGTCATTGTGCAGAGTGATTCCGGCACCGGCACCACCAATGCCTGCAGCGGCTAACTCTTCAGAAATAATCGCATTGAAACGAAAGTCGTTAGTTCCGCCTCCACCGTATTGTTCGGGGATCGCCATTCCGAGAAAACCGCTCGCGCCAGCTTTCGCGTACATCTCGCGCGGAGCGATTCCGTCCTTCTCCCATTGATCGTAGAAAGGTGTGATCTCTTTCGCGATAAAGCTCTTGAAGCTGGCACCGAAGGCGAGATGGTCGTCGTTGTAGAGGGAACGTTTCACCTCTCTATTCTGCCGTTACGCCCAGCCTCCTGCATAGGCGACGAACTGTCCTGTGGTAAATCGGCTTGATCCATCGAGGAATGCCATGCAGAATGCCGCGAATTCGGTCATCGTGCCAAGGCGCCGCATCGGCACTTGAGACTCGATCTTGGCCCGTACTTCGGGATCGGTCGCCCCAGAGGCTTTGAGGAAGGCCGGGAAGTCCATGAAGTTGGTGCCAACGGCATTGACCTGCACACCGGTGCGAGCTACCTCGTCAGCCACGTTCTTGACCAGCATTGAGGCTCCAGCGCGAGCAGCCGAATACAGGGGCGCACCAGGGGTTGGGCGGGCTGCTGAAGCGCTGGTAATGACCAATACCTGGCCTTCGCCCTGTGGCGTCATCTTCGGAACCACTGCCTTCATGAAGTTGTATGGCGCCTCAACGCAACCAACGAGAACCGACCGCAAGTCTTCTAACGATGAATTCACGAAACGACCGGTCACGATTTGCCCGGAAAACATCACCGCCGAGTCGATGCGGCCAAATGTTGTCAATGCTCGCTCAACGAGGAGATCAGAGTTCTTTGGGTCGGCAAGATCTTGAACGTCAGGGACCACCTCGACTACTGCGCCTAAACCACGAATTTCGTTCGCAAGTTCATCTGAAGCATTGCCCACAACAAGGTTGAAGCCTCGTGCCGCCAAGTGACGACATAATTCGGGCCCAACGTAGAAATGGCCATCAGCAACGATGGCGACAGGGCGGAGAGAGGACGAAGAATCTGCAGTCATATGCCGAGGGTAGGTAGTGGCAGGGCTATTGTCAATACTTGTGAAAGATTACGAAGGCTTTACCGGAAAAATTGGTCGTACCGTTGCCGAGTCGGAGGCTGCTTGGCCGCCGAACAAACACCCAGGTGAACAGGCCCCAAATGTGATCGTGATGTTGTTTGACGACTTGGGCTTTTCTCATCTTGGTTGTTTTGGTTCCACTATCGACACACCAAATATTGACCGATTGGCAGAACAAGGTCTCCGCTACACGAACTTCCATGTCACCCCGTTGTGCTCGCCGACGCGCGCTGCTCTTCTCACCGGGCGTAATCATCATGCGGTTGGTATGCGCGGGGTGTCAAACTTCGATTCTGGTTTCCCGCATATGCGTGGCCAGATTTCTAATCATGCTGCCACGGTCGCCGAAGTTGTCCGCGAAGAGGGTTACACAACTTTCGCCTTAGGTAAATGGCACTTGTGCCCAATGGTCGATGCGTCACCAGCGGGCCCGTACGATCAGTGGCCATTACAACGAGGCTTCGATCGCTTCTATGGTTTTCTCGATGGAGAGACTGATCAGTTCCATCCTGAGTTGGTCTACGACAACCATTGGATCGAGCCACCTGCCGGCCCCGATGATGGTTACCACCTCACCGAGGACCTTGTAGATCATGCAATCACTTTTGTGCACGATTCAGTCGGCGTTCGCCCCGATCGTCCTTTCTTTATGTATCTCGCATTCGGTGCCACGCATGCACCTCATCAGGCACCGCCCGAATACATGGCGAAGTATCGCGGTGCATTTGATGAAGGTTGGGATGTTTTTCGCGATCGTTGGTTTGCCCGACAAAAAGAACTGGGACTTTTGCCCGAAGACACCAAGTTGGCCCCACGCAATCCGGGTGTTGAAGCCTGGGACACACTTTCAGAGAACCAGCAGCGCCTCGCATGCCGGTTGCAAGAGGCATATGCAGCTTTTCTTGATCACACCGATGTACAAATCGGTCGACTTCTCGCTTCAATCGAGAAACTCGGTTTAGATGACAACACCATGATTGTGCTGCTTGCCGATAATGGTGCATCACAAGAGGGCGGCCCTTTTGGCGTTCTTCACGAAATGAAATTCTTCAACATGATGATTGAAATGCCAGATGAAGCAATTCATCGCATCGACGAAATCGGTGGACCACATAGCCATAGCAACTACCCATGGGGTTGGTCTCAAGTTGGTAACACGCCTTTCAAGTTCTACAAACAGAACACCCACGAGGGCGGAATTCATGTGCCGCTCATCATCAAATGGCCCAAGGGAGTGAAGGACACCGGTTCATTACGCGACCAGTTCCATCATGTGAATGACATCGTGCCCACGATCTACGAAGCGATCGGAATCACACCGCCTGATACTTATCGCGGTCTAGAGCAGATGCCGATTTCTGGTGTGGCGATGAACTACACCTTTGATGACAAAGAGGTGAAAACTCGCAAACTCGTTCAGTATTACGAAATGGTCGGCCACCGAGGTATTTATGCCAATGGTTGGAAAGCCGTGACTCGTCATACTCCAGGCGTTTCATTTGACGACGACGTGTGGGAGTTGTATCACGTTGAAGCAGATCGTTCAGAAACCAATGATCTGGCAAAACAAGAACCAGATCGTTTGAACGAACTCATCGCTTTGTGGTGGGAAGAGGCCGAGAACGAAGGCGTCCTTCCACTTGATGATCGTGGACTTGAATTGTTCGGAATCAATTTCAAAAAGAACAGCCCTCACCCAGAATCACGTAAGTACGTCTACCGTCCACCAATGGCGCCATTGCCCTCACAGGCATCGGCAGCGATGGGAGGTCGTAGTTGGGATATGGAAGCTGTCGTCTCTCGCGGGCCCGCTGAGGGTGGAGTTATTTACGCCACTGGAACTGAAAACTCTGGCTTCAGCTTTTACATCTTTGATAATCATCTGGTGTTTGATTACAACTTCTTTGGTGAGCATCTCGTCGTTCGTTCTCATTCAGAATTGCCAATTGGTTCATCAGTTCTGACATGTCAGCTCCGTCGCACAGGCAAGGCTGGCTACGCCGTGTTGCTCGTCAACGGAGAAGAAGTTGGACGTATTGAACTTCCATTCATCATGCGGGTGATTTCAAGTGTCGGCCCTTCCGTCGCGTACGACCACGGATCGCCAGTGGCATTCGATTACGCAAGTCGTCGTGACGGTTTCCCATTCGAAGGAGATTTGGAATCGGTCACAATTACTTTGATTGATACCAAGAAGGATCCGAAAGTGGCTGAATCACAAGCGCGTGCTGAAATGGGACGCCAGTAAAAATCTTCCTGGCTATTTGATTGCTTGCAACGAGAGTTTGAGTATTTGACTCTCTTTGTCGTGTTTCACCGTGTACGAGTTGCCTGGTGGAATCACCAGACTAGAACCATTGGCGAGAGCATGTTCGCCGTTGTTTGACGTTGATACATGTGCGTCGCCTTCAAGTACAAAGAGGAACTCAAACGTCAACGGCTGAACAATTTCTTGGGCCCAATTGTTCGTACTGGCGGCTTTGATGACTTTCACATCTGTTAATCCTTGCG
>JBEDJE010000062.1:0-6984 GCA_041172985.1 Actinomycetota bacterium | reverse complement strand
CGACTGTGAATGTTGCTCGTGCAGTTGAACTGCTGCAGCAGTTGGAGTTGGTCCAGTTTTGTAGGGAATCACTTGCGTATGGGGTGATGGTGTATGTGCCGCCAATGACTGTGGTGGGCACGGTGCAGTTGTAGGTCCATGTTCCGTTTTCGGCGGTGCCTGAAGTTCGAGTTGTGTTTTGGCCGCAGAAGTCGCGTTGACCTCCGTTGATGGTGAACCAGAAGCCGACCATGGTGATTGCGGAAGGGTCGTTTGCATCGATTGAGATTGTGAACGTGTCTCCGGGTGCGACGGTGTTTTGTGAGACGGTGATGGAACTGATTTCAGGTCCATCATTGTCGTTGAACCCGCCGTCGACTGTGAATGTTGCTCGTGCAGTTGAACTCACTTGGGGCAGACGTCGGAATTTGGACTTCGTGCGATATGGAGCCGGTGGCGGACGAAGTGGTCTGCCCCAGATCAATCGGCGTGGAGTACATCACTAAACGAACGGTCGATCGGGATTGAAATCCGCTTGCGGTCAGCCTCAATTTACCACCGGACTTTAAAGAGAGGTTGGAAGAATCTAAACGTGTGTCTGGGGTAGGGGGCGTTGATGGCACTCCCACTGCAGGAATGAGCGGTACAAATTTTTTGTTGTCATTCTCCAAGTTGGATGGAGGCCCAACAGTCGATGCTGCAGAAGTGGATGCTTGAGTGGACTTAGTCGATTCCGATTGAACTACTTCCTCCGTACTCACAGTTGAGTCGGCGGTCATGCCCTCTATGACCGTGGCTGACACCGACGATGTTCCTAAGTCAGCCTCGCCGATCGCGGTTTGGCGGGGTTCCGAACTACCGCATGCGCCGATGAGGCCTCCGACGAAAATCGTGATGACGATACTTCTCGAGATTTTTCCTAGGTAGGAATCGGTCCGCATATCGGGAGTATAGGCAACCCATTCGCGAAGTTTGATAGGTCTAAGAAAACAGTATGAAGGGGAACCTCTTCAGAGCGTGGCCTTCAGCAATGGCTCGCCGAACATTGCCGACAAGGGCACCATCACCAACCTGATCTAATTCCGCCACTTTGGATTATGGCTGCCGCTACGCGGCAATAACTTTCCAAAGTGGTGAGTTATTACCGGTTCAGGCGTTTGCGGGCGAGTGCTCGCCAGCCGTTTAAGAAGGTGCACAGGAACACTGTCGCGACAATGATGAATGCGGTTGCGGTTCCATCGTTAAAAACGAAATTGCGCAGAATCATTCCAAGAACGATTGTGGTGATCCAAACGATCGCTCCGGTTCGAAGTTCTAGTGGCCTCTTCCAAGCTCGTGTCGCCAACCAGCCTGCAACTGCCGCAATTAGGAAAGGCGCGGCCACGCGGAAGATTCCGGCAGCAGCTTCGCCTTCGTCATGGTTCTTGCGACCGATCGCTACGAAGATCACGATGCAGAGAACGTCAACTACTGCTGACCACAGAACAACTCTTGATTTCATGACTTCACCTTTTCGTTAAGTTTCGTAATTGTGACAACGGCGTTGTAGTCAGGAATGCGACTGGCATCTTCGTTGAGGCCAGCGTCAATCAATACATTGCCCTCGGGCCAGTGCACCTGAATTGACCGCGATGCCAAAGCAACAATTTTGACTCGAGCCTTCATCGAGCCGATGTCGCTGCGCAGAAGGACAAGATCGCCTTCAGCGACATTAAGTGCTTTGGCGTCACGATGATCGATGTACACCGCGTCACGAGTCGCACCAGTCAATGGATCGACTTCATTGAAAATCATTGAGTTGAATTGTTTGCCTCGACGGGTCGACAAAAAGAATGCGCCGTCGGGCAAAACTGGGGGAGCGATGTCGAGGTTGGTGAATTGAGCGCGACTATCTGGAAGCGGGAAATTACCATCAGCGCACAGGTGTCGACCGCCGTATTGAATCGCATCATGTGTCTTTGACAGGTTTTCAATTCCGGCATACATAGGAACGACTTGTGCAATCTCTGTTCTCAATGACTTGTTGTCGGTCCATGAGAAGTGTGGTGCAAGCGTGGGGTTCATACGTACAGCAATATCGGAAAAGATTCGCCACTCACTTCGAGCTTCTCCTGGTGCTGAAACAATTTCGGGGCTAAACGCAATTTGACGTTCGGTCGTCGTGCTAGTTCCGCCACCTTCTTGTTCGTAACGAGTTGCGGCTGGCAACAAAATGACGTCATCGCCGTCAATGAACATTTGCGAGGTGAGCACGATGTCTTGGTGCACGCGTAATGGAACTCGAGATAAAGCTGCTTCAACGCGCTGTGGATCGGGCATGACATCTAAGAAATTTGAGCCATCCAAATAGAGCACATCAAGTTCGTCGCGTTCGGCAGCCAAAACCATTTCTGGTGCGGTGATTCCGGGTGTTGACGGAACTGCAAATCCCCAGAGGGTCGAGAGTTCGAGCGCTGATTCTTCAGAGACAGTGACTCCTCCCGGAAAGGCGGTTGCGTATGCGCCCATTTCTGCGCCTCCTTGAACACCTGAGTGTCCGCGAATCGGCATGAGGCCTGCTCCGTTGCGCCCGACGTTTCCGCGAGCGAGAGCGACGTTCACAATTGCTTGCACGCCCTCGACGCCGTAGCGATGTTGAGTAATGCCCATACTCCAAATCAGTACAGCACTCTGTGAGGTTGCGTATAGATCGGCGAGCGCTGTCAGTGTTGAATGGTCAACGCCAGCATCAATCAACAGTCCATCGATATCGAGTGTTGATAAATGTTGTACAAGTTCATCCCAGCCCGATGTGTGCTGGTTAATGAATGCTTGATCAACAGCATTGCGTTCAAGTAAAACTTTGAGCAACGCATTAGCCAGCGCAACGTCGCCTTCTGGACGAACGGGCACATGCAAATCGCACAATTTGGTGCCGAATAAAAACGACTCAGCCTTTGACGGAACCCAATATCTCTCGAGCCCAGGTTCAAGAAACGGGTTGATGACAACGACCTTGGCGCCATTCTTTTTCGCTTCATACAAGTACTTCGTAAAAACTGGTTGGTTGTTGGCAACATTGGCGCCCCATAAGACAATCAAGTCGGTTTCAAGTACATCTTGCAAACTGCATGTACTCGCCGCGACTCCGATCGTTGACTTCAAGCCGATTGTTGATGGCGCGTGACATGTGCGGGCCGCTGAATCGATGTTGGCGACGCCCATAGCCCGAGCGGCTTTTCCTGCGACGTAGTACGACTCATTGGTCAGACCGCGACTTGTGAGATAAATCGCCGTTCGATCTCCGCCCGCAGCGCGAATACCGAGACCGACGGCATCAAGAGCCTCATCCCACGAGATGCGTGCAAATCCTTTGTCGCCTCGACGTCGACGCATCGGATAAGCGAGCCGACCCATTTCGCGTAGTTCGGCACCAGTTCGATTGCGAAGCCACGAAATGTCACTTAGGACTGAGTGATCAAAGGCCGGAGCACAGTTGACTTCAAGAAGTTTCAAACGCGTCGTGCACAGATGGATTCCATCAAGAGTCCAATCATGAAATCCCGCTACGCCAAGAGCGCAACCGTCGCAGACGCCTTCATTCAATATCTTCCAGGCCCGCTTTGGAGTGCGTCGCACATTCACTGCGACGCGCGTCATCTCTGCGAGATGATTGGGTTTGGTGTGGCCGATGCCGTTTGGCGACAGGCTCACCCAAGATTTTGGATTCCAGAGGCGACGCGCCACTGGTGGATCAAATTTCTTCGTAGTACTCGCGGCCGAGATGGGTGATGACGTCTTCGCCCATCATCCAACGCAACGTGTTCTTCAACTTGGTGAGCTGAATGAACAAGTCATGCTCGGGGTAGAGGCCAGGTGCAACCTGCGGGCTCTTGTAATAGAAGCTCAACCACTCTTGAATGCCGCCCATGCCAGCGCGCTGCGCAAGGTCGCTCAACAAGATGAGGTCGAGTGCAAGTGGTGCAGCAAGGATCGAGTCACGGCACAAGAAGTTGACCTTGATCTGCATGGGGTAACCCAACCAGCCAGTGATGTCGATGTTGTCCCAACCCTCTTTGGCGTCGCCACGGGGTGGGTAGTAGTTGATCGAAACTTTGTGGAACACGTTGCCGTACAACTCTGGGTATTTTGCAGGCTGCAAAATGTCTTCGAGCACACCGAGTTTTGACTCTTCTTTGGTCTTGAAGTTTTCTGGTGCATCAAGCACTTCGCCGTCACGGTTGCCAAGAATGTTGGTGCTGTACCAACCGGACAAACCGAGCATGCGGGCCTTGAGCATCGGTGCCAAAACGGTCTTCATGAGGGTCTGGCCAGTCTTGAAGTCTTTTCCGGAAATCGGAATGTTCTTTTCGGTCGCGAACTGACGCAAGGCCGGTGCATCAACAGCCAAGTTGGGTGCACCGTTGTTGAAAGCAACGCCTTCAAGCAATGCGGCGTACGCATACAACTGACATGGCGACACCATTTCGTCGTTGGCATCGATGGCCTTCTCGAATGATTCGATGTCCATATGTGCTTTGCCGGGCTCAATGAAGATTTCGGTACTTGCGCACCAGATCATGACAACGCGATCAACTTGCTTCTCTTCTTTGAAGCGATTGATGTCTTCGCGAATGGCATTGAGCATGCCGCGCTTGCTGCTGATCGGCTTGATGTGTTCGCCGTCGAGGTTGCGAGCATATTTGCGTTCGAAGGCGGCTTGCATCGGGCGGATATCGCGCAATACATCACTGATTGCCTCGATGTGCTTGCCGCTTTCAAGTACGCCGGCGCGGCTCGCTGCAACGTAAGCGTCGTCGGGGTACACGTCCCATGCGCCCCAAACGATGTCGTCAAGAGTTGCTAATGGAACGAAATCTTTGATGAGTGGTGAACGATCTTCGGTGCGCTTGCCAAGGCGGATGGTGCCCATCTGTGTGAGCGAACCAATCGGCGAACCGAGGCCACGCTTGGTGAGTTCGACGCCAGCAATAAGTGTTGAAGCCACTGCGCCCAAGCCAACCGTGAGGACGCCGAGGCGACCGGTAGCCGGAGCAACAATGGGGGACTGAGGAGTAGACATTCCATCAGGCTAGGCGGTCATGACGTGACCTAGCATGACTTCTATGAATGATCTCCTGAACTCGGGCGCTGACGAGCGCACACCTGGTGGGGCAATTTTGATGGACGGTAATCGTTTGCGCGACGAAATTGTGGCTCGTTTGGCGACCACAATCGCTGCCGCGGGGTCGCCTCCTGTTTGTTTGGCGACGGTTTTGGTGGGCGATGATGCCCCAAGCCAGCGGTACGTACGCAATAAGCATGTGCAGGCTGGTAAAGCCGGCATGGTGAGCCGTAACGAGATTTTGCCGGCTGACGCGGGGCAGGCTCAGGTGGAAGATGTTGTTGGTCGTTTGGCGAATGATCCCAGCGTGCACGGTATTTTGGTGCAAAGTCCGCTACCTACGGGTTATGACGAAGAGAAGGTTTTGTCACTGATTCCGGCCGATAAAGATGTTGACGGATTGACGTCGCAGTCAATGGGTCGACTGGTCCGTGGGTTGCCGGGCCTCGTGGGGTGTACACCACTCGGCGTCATTCGTCTCTTAGAGCGATACGGCGTCGCAACTAGTGGCAAACGGGCGGTCGTGATTGGCCGTTCAACTTTGGTGGGTTTGCCACTGTCGTTGTTGTTGGCGCGTAAGGGAATTGACGCAACAGTGACGATTGCGCACAGTCGCACTGCCGATCTGATCGACGTGTGCCGAAATGCTGACATCGTGATTGGGGCAGTGGGGCAAGCGCATCTGATTACTGCGGCTCATATCAAGCCCGGTGCTGCTGTGATTGATGTCGGCATTTCGCGAACGCGAACCGAAGCGGGAATTGTTGGCGATGTTGACTTTGATGCAGTTCAGGCTGTGGCTGGGGCAATCACTCCGATGCCAGGCGGCACTGGACCGATGACAATCGCGTGCCTTCTCGAGAACACCCTGTCAGCAGCTCGGCTTCAGGGGGCGTTTTCTCTATAAATCGAGAAATTGGTGTCAAAGGTTGTCGTTATTGGGGCCGAGATGGCACACTTATCAGCAATGAACGCCAATTTGACTCCTAAGACCTCGGTCCTAGCTGCCTCGTTCGCGCTCGTAGTAATCTGACGCATTCGATCACTCGAATGCGTCGTACGGCCTCCCAGATGGGGGGCCATTTCGTTTTCGGGACTCGAACCTACAAGACATAGGAACCGACATGACAGAACAGATCACTGGTGCTCAAGCGCTGATTCGGGCTCTCGAGCTCGAAAACGTTGACACCATCTTTGGTTTGCCGGGTGGATGCATTCTGCCGGCTTACGATCCGCTGCTTGACAGCCACATTCGCCACATCCTCGTACGCCACGAACAAGGTGCTGGGCATATGGCCGAGGGCTACGCCCACGTAACTGGTCGTCCTGGCGTTGCTTTGGTGACGTCAGGTCCCGCCGCAACCAACATGGTGACCCCACTATGTGATGCCTATATGGACTCGATTCCGATGATCTGTATCACAGGCCAAGTTCCCACATCTGCCATTGGTACGGACGCTTTCCAAGAGTGCGACACCGTTGGTATTACGCGCAGCGTCACCAAGCACAACGAACTGGTCATGTCGGCCGACGAGATTCCCTTGATCGTTCGTCAGGCTTTCCACATTGCAACGACTGGACGCCCTGGCCCCGTTTTGATTGACGTCCCGAAGGACTGTCTGCAAAACATGATGACGTGGTATTGGCCGACCGACGAAGAAGTTCTTGAAAGTCTTCCCGGGTATAAGCCCAACACCAAGGGTCATTCCCGCATGATCAAAGAAGCTGCGCGACTCATTCTCGATTCGAAGCAGCCAGTTCTTTATGTCGGTGGTGGCGTGTTGAAAGCACGCGCTGCAGATACTTTGCGCGAACTTGCAGAACTAATTAACACTCCAGTCGTGACTACGTTGATGGCTCGCGGCGCATTCCCCGACAGTCACCCGTTATGTCTTGGTATG
>JBEDJE010000061.1:0-6112 GCA_041172985.1 Actinomycetota bacterium | reverse complement strand
CTACTGAGGCGAACAAATCCAATGTTGTCGTGTCGGGATAATCAGCGCACCACGGCACGAAGCCCACACAACCCAGACCCACATATTCGGCAACTTTTTCACTCACCTGTTCGGGAGTTCCGACGAGTGAGGTGGCTTTCCATTGCTCAAGCGGATGGCCCCACAAGCTTTGTGACCCGGCTGCGTCAAGTTCTTTTTGAGTTTCGCGCATGAATACCTCCGGCGACCACGTGAGTTTGATTTCATCAAAGTCGCGACCCACTGCCACGCAATGCTCGGCCAAGATCTTCTTTTTACGTTTAAAGTCGTCGACGGTGCCGCCAAAGTTCGCATAATCAGCGTGCCGAGCAACCACGCGCAGGGTGAGTTGTTCACCACCACCGCCGATCCAGATGGGAGGATGCGGCTTTTGAACGGGCTTGGGGTCGCAATTGCCTCGCTCTAGTTTGTAGTACTTGCCGTTATAGGTGGTTTCTTTTTCTGACCACATCGATTTGACAATCTCCACGCTTTCACGCAACATGCCGATATCTCCACACTCTCGCGCAACATGCCGATGCGATCTTTAGGCACCGGAAACTCGTAGCCGTAACCCCGACATTCGTTTTCATACCAACCAGCCCCAATCCCCCAGTCGAGACGCCCGCCGCTGATGACATCAATCGTTGATGTGATCTTGGCCAAGAGCGCTGGCTCGCGATACAAATTGCAGCCCACCATTTGACCGAGACGAATCCGGGAAGTTCGTTGGCTGATGGCCGCAATGGTCGTCCAACATTCGAAAACCGCTTCGTGCGCGGGTTTGGGCACATTGTGAAAGTGGTCGTACACCCAAATGGAGTCATAGCCCAACTGTTCAGCGCGCACCGCAATCTCGACAGCCTTTGCCCATTTGGCTTGCGGGCCAATTCGCGTCGGCCAAGCCAACGGGCGCATTGGGCATCGTGTGTCCGTACCACAACAAATGTTTGCGTCGAGCAAAGAACCAGCGTCCATCAACACGCTTGTACGTATCGTGATACTGAATTTGATGGATGATCCAATTTCCGTCGGCATCTTCAATTTCTCCACGACACGACACGATCCCGGTTGCATTTGTTTGATCAGCAACATCAATGAGGTGGTTGTTGACTTGAAGAATGACCCGACCCAACGCGTGCATCTGTCCATCAAAACTTTCTTTCAAGGCCTGAGTACCCGATGATTCACGTGTCACCTTGATGTCTGGAATAAACAACGATGCAAGATTTTGTGTGTCGCGGGCGCCGTAAAAGATCGCATATCGACTTGCGAGTTGTCGAATCTCTTCAGACGCGATCAACCACGCAGTCGGGTCTTCATGCCGCAAACCATTCGAATGTGTCACGTCCGTGGTCCCCCTGGAAGCGGATGTGGATGCGCAGTCGGCTGCAAAAGCGCGTCAGTTCCGCCATCGACAAACAAGATCTGACCGACAACGTACGATGCTTCGCTCGAACCCAAAAATGCAATCGCGTTAGCGATTTCTTCAGGCTGACCCCAACGACCGCGCGGAATCGGAATCATGTCGAGCGAATCCTTCACGCCGGGCATATCAAGCAAGGGGCGGGTCATACCCGTGTCAATAACGCCCGGGGCAACCGCATTTAATCGGATACCAGACTTCATCCAATCTGCAGCGTTCATACGAACCCAAAAGGCGACCGCCAATTTGCCTGCGGGATACGCGACGAAGGCTGCAGGAGAACTAAATCGCGCGACAACCGATTCTTCATCTTGCTGCAGGTAGGCCATGGCGTCATCGACCGATAGGCCAGGAGTCATCGTTGTCGAGTTTGAAGAAATCATCACAACGGCCGAGTTCGTTCCTTTTTCAAGGGCTGGGCGCAGACCATTGACAATGGCTAAGGTTCCATAGAAATTCACGCGCACAATGAGTTCGTTGGGCACCGGGGTGCTGACACCGGCACAAGGCACAAGACCGTCAAGTACTCCCCCGCACAGTGCGTTCACTTCATCAACAATGCGCTGCCGGTCTCCCGGCTGAGAAAGGTCGCCGCATACGTCGGCGCCTCGCAGGTCAACCCCAATGACCCGGTGACCTTGTGCCTCAAGTTTTGCCTTGGTCGCAGCGCCAATACCCGACGCTGTACCCGTCACACAGATTGTCCCCATGACTACCCCTCACATCAAATTCCGTATCTGACAGTGTGTCAGATCGTACGAGTACTTCGGGGATCGCTACGGTTGAAACATGCGTTCAATCGTTTGTCACCAATTCGCCCCACTATCCGAATTGCAACTAGAGGAACGACCGTCACCCGATCTCTTCCCTGGCTCAGTCCGTATCGCCGTGACTGCGTGCGGGGTCAATTTTGTTGATGCCTTGTTTGTTCAAGGCAAATACCAAATCAAACCACCAACACCATTTGTGCCAGGCATGGAAGTCGTCGGCCGAATCACCGAAGTTGCACCAGATGTCTCTGACGTGGCCCTCGGAACGCGAGTCTTCGCCAATGTCGGCTTAGGAGGATTCAGCTCAGAAGCAGTCGTGCCCGCCAAGCGCATCATGAAACTGCCCGACACGCTCTCTGACGGCCAGGCCGCAACCTTCATGCAGAGTTACTTGACGGCATGGTTTGCACTTGTTGAGCGCGCTCATGTTGAACGCGACAAATACCTCTTGGTTTTAGGTGCAGGAAGCGGAGTCGGACTGGGCGCAGTTGATGTCGGTCGAGCACTTGGGCTACACGTCATCGCGGCTGCATCAACTGAAGAGAAGCGTCACCTTGCCACCGAACGAGGCGCATTCGCAGTTATTGATTCAACGCTTCCAGCCGACGAGGTGAAAGAAGAAGCCAAACGTCTTTCTGGTGGTGGCATTGATTACTTGTACGACCCAGTGGGTGGCGAACTCGGCGAAACGTGCTTGCGTGCGCTCACCGACGATGGGCAGTATCTCGTGATCGGATTTGTTGCAGGCATCCCAAAGCTTCCTGCCAACCAAGTGTTACTGCGTAATCGCCGAGTCACTGGCGTTGATTGGGGTGGATGGGCTGGCAAGAACCCTGGACTCAATGATCGCATGTTGGCCCAAGTCATGGAATTGATTGCGGCTGGAGAACTCCGACCCGTTGAGCCTCAGACATATCCGTTAGAGCAGGCAGCACAAGCCCTACAAGATCTTGAAGACCGCAAAGTAGCTGGAAAAATTGCGTTGATTCCGTAGCGAATCAATCCAGCAATGCGCCGCGATTGTTGGCCGCAAACTTGGCGCGGAGCTCAGTTGCTTCAACCCGAGTGAATTGTGAAAAAGCAATCTCTTTTGATGGACGCCACCACAATTGAACATCGTCATGGCGTTCAACATCATGCCAACGTCGAAGAACAAGTTCGCGCTTAATCACTTTGTTTGACGGGGTCATCGGGAAATCGACAACAATCTGAACAAAGCTCGGCACCCACTTCGGACCAAGATCTGATTGTGCTCGCAAGAATTCTGCAAACTCTGCCGGGTCAATTGTTGTACCTGGTTGTAACTGCAACGCCGCCATCACGCGATCACCCATATCAAAATCTGGAATGCCGTAGACAGCAGCGAGAATCACATTGGGATGACGCATCAAAATACCTTCGATCGGAGCACCCGCAAAGTTTTCGCCATCGACGCGCATCCAATCAGCACTTCGGCCAGCGAAATAGAAAAAGCCATCATCGTCGCGGTACGCAAGATCTCCGGTCCAATAAGCACCATCACGAATACGCTCGCTATTCGCTTCCGGATTATTCCAGTAGCCCTCAAACGTTCCGCCGCCGCCATTCACAATTTCGCCAGTGGCTTCCTCGGCGTTCAGAAGTCGACGGTCAGTGTCAAAAATTGCGCGTGGGCATTCTTGGTTAGTGGCGGGATCACGCACAGTGATTGTTGCTTGCGCTGCCACGCCGAGCGATCCAGTAGGCATGTTGGGAACACGCACAATTGAAGCTCCAGTTTCGGTTTGTCCGTAGCCATCGGTGAGTTTGCAATCGAACCGTTCTGCAAATCGCAGCAAATCAATTTCTGAGCCTTCATTACCAAATCCACGACGCAGCGGATTATCGCGATCGTCGACCTTTTCAGGTGTGGCCAAAACATACGTCAATGGTTTGCCGACGTAGTTGAAGTACGTTGCGCCAAAAGTTCTGACATCAGATAAGAATTCGCTAGCCGAGAATTTACGGCGCAAAGCAATAGTTGATCCGTAAACCAAACTTGGAGCCCACGCTGTGAAAAGAGCATTTGAGTGAAACAGAGGCATGCAAATGTACGTCGTATCCTCTGGCGTCAGCGCAATGAGCATGTTCATTGACTGAGCCACAAAATGAAGTCGCTGATGACTCGTGACGACTGCTTTGGGCGCGCCGCTAGTACCCGATGTAAAGAGCAACAAGAATGTGTCTGAGGGATCAACGTGACAATCTTCAGAAGTTGGCAAAATAGCCCCGGCATATGCATTAACTGACTCGGCATACTCGTTTGACTCTGTCACAAAGATAAAACCATTGGCATCGCCAAGGTCGAGTCCATCAAGAAGCGCAACTTGACTGATCTCGGTAACAACTATCTGGCACGACGTGTGAGTGATATCCCGAGCTAACTCAGCACCACGGCGTGTTGGGTTAATTCCCACAACCACCGAACCCGTTACTGCGGCAGCTCCCAACCACATGGTGAACTCTGGGGTGTTCTCCAGCAAGACACCAATATGTGGAGCCGAGCCTGCTGGACGATCCTTCAAGATGCCGAGCCACAAAGCTGCACGCTCCGCTACTCCGGCGCACCATTGGCGATAGGTCAACGTCTCATTTTCAAAACGAATCGCCACGTTGTCATCACTACTTCTCGCCCGAACATGATCGGCGAACGTCAATGACTTCACTTCAGAGCTCACGTGCCACCTCGTGTGCCGTATGCATCGCACCTTCGATATATCCCACGTTTAATGCATCTCCTACTACTTGTATGCGAATTCCGAGACCCGACAATTCGTCGGCCAGTTTTGAATCGGGCTCAACCTGAGATGCAACAACCACAGTGTCGCCACGAGCTTCAAATTCGTCCTCACCGACTCGGTATCGAACTGAAACCTTGTCGATTGAAACAACCGAGGCATCACGAACTAGCACAACCCCGTGCTTCGTTGCTTTGATGACTGCCGTCCAGCGACGCGGCATGGCCATGGGAAGCCCCATATGGGGTCCCTCTTCAAGAACAGTGACTTTCCGACCGCGTTCGGCGAGAAACTCTGCGAGTTCTAGACCAACTAATCCTCCGCCGATGACAACAACCCGCTTTCCCACGGGCATCCAGGTCTTCGATAACGATCGAATGCGATCAACCGAATTCAACAATCCGATTGTTCTGCCAGTGGTAACAATGACTTTGCCTAATGCACTCAGCGAACGATTGTTTGACTCTTTCTCGCCAGTGATCACCGCTCGCAATGCATCACCAGTCAGCACATGCGAAAGTTCTGCTCCGGGAACATTTGGAAGACCCCGTCGAGCGCCAGTAGCCACAATGACCTCGTCGGCATTCAGCGCTGCAATCACATCACGCGTCGCTTCAGTTGACAAAAGCACATCAACGTTCAGTCGTTCAATTTCATGTGTGAACCAATCGACCAACAGTTGGTTGGCGGGAGTCGTCAATTGAGAAAACCACATCGTTCCACCAAGACGCGAACCCTTTTCAATCAGAGTGACTTTGGCTCCACGAAGTGCGGCAACTCGCGCTGCCTCCATTCCACCAGGTCCACCACCAATGACCACCACATGCTTTGCTCTCACCATTGGTGCAAGAACAGCAACACTTTCGTTACACAATGCCGGATTGACTGCACACTTTGGGTTGCCATCAAAGAAGTTTTGTTCGACGCAGACGTAACAGTTGATGCACGGGCGCACTGACTGCCGCGCTCCTTCTTTGATTTTGTTCACCAGTTCTGGGTCGGCCAGCAACTGTCGACCCATTGAAACGAAATCACATTCACCGAGCGCCAACATCTCGTTAGCTATTTCGGGAAGCATGCGTCCGACCGCCACAACCGGAATCGTTACATGTTGCTTAATGGTTTTTGTGTATTCGCGATAC
>JBEDJE010000060.1:0-8421 GCA_041172985.1 Actinomycetota bacterium | reverse complement strand
GTTGATAATGCTCTAGTAGAGAGTTCAACCGTTTCAACCTGGAAGACCTTCAAGGTGACTGCGGGTTCCCCCACAGTCACTCAAATTTAAGTTCAGCTACCGGCGACGCAATCAAATGTTGACTCAAGGGTTGCGATTCCCTCTTCAGAAATAGCCAAAGTCTCCATATCAACTAGGCCGAGACTAGAGCGGACTTCTCTTGCTTCGCTAGTTCTTTCTGACGACGTTTCTCAGCCACCTGCATGCGAATTCCACCAGCGATTCCTTCAGGATTCGTAATGGCAGTAAAGATCAATAACACTCCACCAATGAGCGCCTCCCAACGACCGAATGAACCAAACACCTGATTCATTGAATAGAAAGCAACCCCTGACGCCGCTGTCACACCAGCCGCGACAGCACCACTCACGCTCGTGATGCCTCCGAGATAAGCAAACGACAATGCGGTCAGCGAAGCAATGGTTCCGTATGAGAGATCAGAGACGGCACCAAATCGATATGCGATTAGTGAACCGCCCACTCCGGCAATAAAGGCCGAGAAGCCAAACATCATCATCTTGACTCGAACGTTGTTGATACCGACTGCCGCCGCCGCTCTTTCATTACTGCGAACAGCCAACATCACGCGTCCAGAACCACTACGACGAATGTTGGCCACCATCAAACACAAAATCGTTAGAACTGCCAACAAGAAAAAGGCAAAGATAGGTCGCGATGTCTTTGTGCCATACACCAACCCTAAGTTCCAATCACCCAACGACGGATTAGGGATTTTGGGTCCGCCGGTATCCATGCCACCAATTACCCACGGATGTTTAAAAACAAACTCTGCAATAGTGACTCCACCCGCGAGAGTGACGATTGCCAAATTGGTACCCCTGACTCGCAAAGCCGGAAGCCCGACTAATACCCCGAACAACATCGCTCCAAGGGACGCAAGGATCGGAGCGAACGGAAAAGGAATTCCGTAGTAGGTCGCCAACTTCGATAATGCAAATCCACCAATACCGGCGAAAGCCATTTGAGCAAGAGAAGTCTGACCGCCGAAACCAATCAGGACGACAAATGACAATGCCAAGACTGCTGCGATCAACGAACTCATAATGGCGGCGCGCCACAACGGTCCAAGGAAGATAATGCCGGCTGACGCAATGAGAAGCGGCGCTCCCACCGAGAACCACGTCACATTGGCTGGCGGAACGTATGGCAGTTTCCAGCCTCCAACCGCTCCGCGTTCGGGCAGACGCTCACCCGACACAATCATCGTGACGATGATGACCATAAACGGCAGACCTTCGCGCATTCCATACTCGGGCCACCAACTGAAATCCATTTGCATTTTGGTGAATGTGCTCTGCACCATTCCGATGGCAACACCCGTTAACACCGTTGGCCAAAAGTTGCGGAACTTTCCGATAAGCGCCGCACCCAATGCTGGGATCAAGAAACCGAAAGTAAAAATAGAACCATTCAACTGCACAAGTGGTGCCGCCAAAATAGCGACAACAGCACCAACCACTGAAGAAATAACCCAGCCCGATGCGGCCAGAAAATCAGGTGAATGACCAAGGAGTACCGCTCCTTTTTCATTCTCAGCGGCCGCTCGAGTAGCGAGCCCAAATCGAAGGTACTTACTGGCCGCCCACACAACGAGGGTGATCAGTAACACAATGCCCAACAGCCACAGACCATCTCGCGGCACGCGAAGTGTTTCGGTAATCGTCACGACCTCGCGGGGCAAAATTGGATCAACTCGCATTGCCAATTGATCAGGGAAACGTCGATCCTTCAGACCAATCATGACGATGATCAACCCGACACTGGCCACAACACGAGCCAAAGCCGGGGCATTTCTCAATGGTCGGAAAATCAATACATATATAACCAGTCCGGTCAGCGCCGCAGTCAACAGAGCCAAAATAAAGGCCCACGTGAAGCCGACATCAGAACCAAAGTGATACCGGTCCGGCAGACCCGGAATGGGGAACAAGTATGCCCCATTCCGGAGTTCTGCATAGACGAATGCACTCCACATTGCAATCGCACCATGGGCGAAATTAACAATGCCCGAACCTTGATAACTAATGATGAGACCCATCGCAAAACCAGCGATGATGGCCCCAGCTGCGCTACCGAGCAACAAGTAAAAAAGATAATCATTCATGATGTGGTTCTCGATTTTCCTTGTTGCTCGGCAACACTTAACTGATCAGGGAAGCAGCGGGATGCTGTCCCACAATTTGGCGTCTTCCACGGAAACAACTGCACCGTCTTTGTATTCGGTCGCCTCAAAGACGAACGAGCAGAAGGACGAGTAGCTCGGAGCAGCTGCTCCGCAGTTAAGTGGAGTAATTCCACCAAACAGGAACAGACCCTTAGTGACCTTCAGATAGTCGTACAGATTCTGACCCGACATTTCGGTACCTTCAGCAACCATTTGGGCAGCAATATCACGCAGCGTCATTGCCAAAACCGTACCCAAGCCACCAAGACCGAGCGCCTGTGTATTGACCTCTTCGGGCTCGATTCCCATTTCACCGGTTTCCTCGTTTGGAATATAAGGAGCCAGGATCTTTTGGAGCAATGCCTTCTGCGGGGTGTCGCGTTCAACTTGACCACCAACGAAAACCCAATTAGTCGCATCATCGCCAACTTGATCGATGACGTCGCTGTCTGAGCAGATGTTGGTTGTCAACACAGGCTTGTCGATACCAGCAGTGGCATAGGCGCGGATGGTTCCGATACAGCCAGCGTCTGCGTAGAGCGAGATCAAAAGATCAGGATCATCAGCATTAGCGGCTTGCATCAATCCGAGATAGCACGGCTTTCCACTTGATTCCAGCCTTATCAAGAGCTGCTTCAACGCCAGCGGCAGTTGAGTTGGCGCCCGCATTGTCAGCATGAATAATGCCGACAGTCTTGGCCTGATAACGGTCCTGAGCGATCACTGCCATCACAGCAGTCGTCGTCACGTTTCCACCCGTCAAAAACAGCGCCTCTGCGGTGTTGTCAGGTGGCAAGATCGGCAAGACGCCGATCACCGGAACGTTGGCGGCTTTATAAGTGGCGTAGTCGGGGAATAAGTCAAGCCCGAGAAGGACCAACTCAACACCCTTGCCTACCAACTCTTGAGCACATTTCTGTGAGGTCTCGGGAGTTCCACCAGCAACACAGGTCTCAAGTTTGACTGGGCGACCACCGAATCCACCACTGGAATTCATGTATTCAAACGCGGCTTCGGCAAAACGACGAATATCCGGAAAGTCGAGACCGTTGGGATTACCTTCGGTGTTCACCATTCCGATCAGCATTTCTGGACCCGTCGGCGGGCCATCCTCAGTGGATGGTGCATCCGACGTTGCTGGTGCATCTGACGTTGCTGGTGCTTCAGTGACTTCTGGAGCAGCGGTCTCAGTCGAGCCACCACCATCGTCACCCCCACCACAGGCAACAAAAAACAGTCCGCCAGCAACGATCGCGGCAAGTGCGCGTGAGCGCCGCCGTGATCCTGGAGTCCCCAAACTCATGGATCGTGTCATATTTCCCCCTCAGTTGTATGCCGCAGGTTGCGGCGCTTACTTAGTTGGCCACTGTGGCCGGTACCCAACTGCCGTGGAACCCAAAGGGGATTCGTGGCAATTGAACAGTTGCAATGAAATCGCTGCTCATGGACTTGGCGTCCACGATGACGAACTCACTCGCGTCCTTATGTTGGTCATAGATGTATGTCATCAAGTAACCATCGTCTTCAGTCTTTGCATTTTCAGCTGGAGCGAACACGACTTCGCCGCAGGTACGACCTTTGCCAAGTTTGATTTCGGCACAAGTTCCGGCCTGACGGTCGTACTTCAAAATGGCACCTTCGTCGACTTGACCAAAGCCCGCGTTGCCCATCGACATTTCGTAGCCATAACGGTGCTTCTTGCCAATGACTGCATCGTTGACCCGTGGGAACTCAGCTCCACGATCATCAATTTGTTCTTCGGTGACTTTGCCAGTGGTGGTGTTGATGGTCCAACGCCACAAGTTGGGCGGCGGGAAGTCCATCGCATCTTTTTTCCAGATGTGTTCAAAGCGAGCAACATCAAGAATGATCTTGTCGCCTTCTTCGTAGCTGTTCATTGGGTGGAAGACATAACACGGGTTGATGTCGTACCACTTCACCTGAGAATCGTTTCCGTTACGTGGCATCACACCAAGACGTGCGGGATAGGTGTCACTCCATGTGATCGGCATCTTGCCTTCGATGGCCAAGTTGAGATCGAACACGGCGGGCAGGTCCATGAACACCACATAGTTTTCGGTGATGTTGAAGTCGTGCATCATGGTTGAACCAGTGACGGTGATTTCTTCGCGCTGCACCATCTTGCCGTCGGCCGATACACGGAAGTAGGTGAGGTAAGGAGGCAGTGGTGCGTAACCAAATGCCAACATCTCGCCGGTCGTTGGGCAGATCTTTGGGTGTGCGGTAAATGCACCCTTCAATACGCCGTTGTAATCGGTTGAACCGATGGTGTTGAGATTGCCATCGAGTACGTATGGGAAGTGTCCTTCTTCAAGCGCAAGAATCTGTCCGGCATGTCCGACCACATGGGTGTTGGCTTTCGAACATGTCATGTCCATCGTGACCGAGGGATCGAGAATGTTGATTGATGGATCCTTAATGAAAGGCGTCTGCACGTAACGGTTGCGGTACCACTTGGCTGCACCGTCTTGTAGACGAAGGCCGTGAATCATTCCGTCGCCAAAGAACGGGTGATCGCTCATACCAGTTAACGGATTCGCACCGTTGCGCAGGTAGCGACCATCAAGCTCAGTAGGAATGTGTCCCACGACTTTCAGATCTGTCAGCGTGAGTTCTTCTTGTGTAGGACGACCGTTACCTTGAAGGTGAGCCGGGATTTCTTCAAGCATTGACATATTGATTCTCCTGATTGTGAAGGTTGATTCTGAATAAGAGTTGATTACTTCTTGACTGCGTCTGGTGATCGAGCCCACATCAATGTGGCATCGAAACTAAGTGAGTAATCGGGAATAAATTCCATGATCACGCGATGTGGTGAATCAAGAAACTTGCGGAATTCGTCGGCGGCCTGCTGATTGTCGGGACGCAAACGATTAGCAAACTCGGGATAGAACCAATCTTTGGTGGCACGATCGTCGCGAATTAAGCAGTCACCTTTATAGGTAATGGTCTTTCCACCACCAAGGCTTGAGCCCGTGCTGTTGATGCAGATTGATGAACGTGGATTACGACGTAACGCCGGAATGCGCTTGCGTGTTTCGGCGGCGGTTAACCACAACTTGCCGTCTTTGGGAAGATACGACATCACCACACCAAAGGGCTCGCCCTTGTTGTTGACCCACATAAAGACACACTCGCCAAGCGCGTTCACCAACTTGTGTTCAAGCTCTGGTGTGAGAGCACATTCGGTGAGATCTTCGTAACTGTCGTGGTTGGACATTGCGTTCCCTTAACTAACTAGTTGATCAATATGTGACGACAGTAACACGCCTGTCAAGCCATATCTACCCCTCGTAAGTTATTTACGAGGACCCTGCAATCCGTTCCACATCAAGTCGCTGATTTGGCTGGCCACTTCATCAACGGCCCGCTCGGGCTGGGTGATCCACCACACCGAAATCATTTGCAACATTCCCACGATGCCAAAAGACCAGGCCTCGGCCACTTTGGGGTCGTGACCTTGGCTTTTGCGCCAAAAGGCGAGGGTTTTGGCCAAGGGCGTGGTCGAGCGTTCGGCCAACGACAGGCGTCCGATGGCGGTTTGTTCGGTATTTCCACCCGTGACGTACAAGAAAAGTTCACGATGTTCGGCCACAGCCAGCAGGTTGGCCCGCACCAAACGGCTCAAACTGGCCTGATTCAACGTTTCGCCAGCAATTGCGTCTTCGGTGGCTTCGAGCATTCGATCTGATAGGCGTTCGGCCAGGGCGTCAGCCAGTTCGGCTCGCCCACCGACCCGGTCGTACACAATCGGCTTGGTTACCCCGGCTTCGACAGCGACAGATTCAAGCGATGCGCCCGGGCCTTCTCGTTTGATGACTCGTTCGGCGGCATCAAGCACATGGTCACGATCAACAACCAATTGACCCCCAATGGGTCGACCTGGACGGCGAGGCGCAACAGATGACATGGCGACAGTCTGCCCCAAAAAAGTGCCGAGCCGAAAATTCCCGAATTTGCCCCTATCCCAGGCTTACTTACTACTGGTAACTTTTATGTGGGCGATCCGTTTCGTCCGGTAGGGGGAATCAACATGAGTGGATTATTTGATCTTTCCGATGACGTCGCCGTCGTCACCGGAGCCGGCCGCGGCATTGGCGAAGGAATCGCCAAGACTTTGGCCGAGGCCGGGGCAGCTGTTGTCTGTGCGGCACGACGAGTCGATGAAGTTGAACGCGTTGCCGCCGAAATTCGCGCCGCAGGTGGTCGAGCAATTGCCATGCCTACTGACGTCACCGATAACGCCGCTGTTGAAGCACTCGCACAAAAAGCAATCAGCGAGTTTGGCCATCTTGATATCTGGGTGAACAACGCCGGTGGTTCGCCGATTCAGGCACCACTCACCAACCTCGATCCCAACGAATGGGATGCAACGATGCGACTCAACATCACATCTGTTTGGGTCTGCACCAACATTGCAGCAAAACTCATGCGAGATGGTGGACGCATTGTCAATATTTCTTCAAAGGCTGCCGTGAACACTGTGATGGGCAGCGGCCACTATGCCGCCGCCAAAGCAGCAGTGAACTCACTCACCGTTACTTATGCCAAAGAACTTGGTCCGCGTATTCGTGTGAACTGCATCATGCCTGGTGCAGTGCCCACCGAAATCATGATGAAGGCATTACGTCTTGAAGATGACGATCTGCCCAAGCTCGAAAAAATGTTGCGCTTGCCTATGCGTCGTTTGGGAACTCCCGAAGATTTAGGTCAAGCAGTTTTGTATTTCGTGTCACCAGCATCAAGTTGGGTCACGGGTCAAGTCATTGGCATCGACGGAGGTTTGTGATGACTGAGTTAAACAAGAAGGTTGTTCTCAAAAGTCGTCCTGCTAATCGGCCGGAGGATTCAAACTTTGAATACCGCGAAGAACAGACCGACGAACTTACTGATGGCATGTTGCTCATCAAGGTCGATCTGCTCGGTATTGATGCGTTTATTCGCACCACTTTGAATGAAGGCAGTTTTCACCGAGGTGCCGAAATCGGTGGCGTGATTCCTGCTCTTGGGGTTGGCGTTGTTCTTGAAAGTAAAGCCGAAGGTTTTTCTGCTGGCGATCATGTTTTCGGACCGCTGTGTTCGCAGACTCATGCCGTCATGCCAGCGTTTACGATGAAAAAGATTGATACGACAGTTGCGCCAGCGTCGGCGTATCTCGGAGCACTTGGTTTAACTACTGGCCTCACCGCCTACTTCGGAATTGTTGACGTCGGCCAGGTGAAGAAAGGCGACACTGTTGTTGTCTCTGGTGCTGCCGGAGCTGTTGGATCAGTGGCTGGACAAATCGCGAGACTCAGTGGTGCAAGCAAGGTCATCGGTATCGCTGGTGGTGCACACAAATCAAAGTTCTTGGTTGATGACCTGAAGTTTGATGCGGCCATTGATTACAAGAACGAAAATGTTGCAGCGCGTCTTGATGAATTGGCACCAGATGGAATCAATGTCTTTTACGACAACGTCGGTGGCGACATTCTTGATGACGTATTGATGCGCATCATCGAAGGATCACGCATCGTCATTTGTGGCGGAATTTCACAGTACGAAAACATGGACGATGTTCGCGGGCCCAAGAATTACATGAAGCTCGCCGAACGGCACGCCACCATGGAGGGCTTCGCAGTCTTTCATTTTGCCGAACACTATGCCCGCGCCGAGAAACACCTCGCCGATTGGCTCCGTAGCGGCGAATTGGTCGTACGTGAACAGATCGAACATGGCGTCGAGAACTTTCCTGCCGTGATGAACCTGTTGATGACAGGTGGCCATTACGGCAAATTACTTCTCAAGGTGTAGTCCCGAACTTTTCCAGCGAGAATGGGCGATGTGAGCAGCATCGTCATCTCCGAACTTGAATACGCACCCCCCGGAGCTGACCAGCTTTTCTTCGATGTGAGCTTTGGTGTCGCACCAGGCGAACACGCTGCCTTGGTCGGCGCTAACGGCGTAGGCAAGAGCACCATTTTGAAGATCTTGACCGGTGAATACGAATGCGATGGCGGTGACTTCACGGTCAACGGCACCATGTTGTCAATGACGCAAGACGTTGGCATGTCACGGCCGACCGACACCTTGCGCGAAATGTTGATTGAAGTTGCGCCCACTGCACTCCGCGCCGCGGGTCGCGCACTCGTCGCTGCCGAGAAAGCCTTGGCCAACGGAAGTGATGACGGTATGGG
>JBEDJE010000059.1:0-5652 GCA_041172985.1 Actinomycetota bacterium | reverse complement strand
GCGACACGTTCAAAGACCCACTTCAACACACGACTGTTTTCGCCGTATCCAGGCCACAAGAAGCGACCGTCTTCGTCACGGCGGAACCAGTTCACAAAGAAGATCTGCGGCAACTTGGCTGCATCGGCCTTGGCGCCAACTGCGAGCCAGTGTGCAAAGTAATCGGCCATGTTGTAACCACAGAACGGCAACATTGCCATCGGGTCAAAGCGCAAGTTGCCAACGGCGCCCTGCTGAGCAGCGGTGGTTTCCGAGGCCATGATCGAACCCAAGAACACGCCGTGTTCCCAGTTAAATGCCTGAGTCACCAACGGAACAGTGGTGCGTCGACGTCCACCGAACAAGATGGCCGAGATCGGCACACCTGCGGGGTCTTGCCATTCGGGGGCTGCCGATGGGCACTGCGAAGCGGGCGCAGTGAATCGAGCGTTCGGGTGAGCAGCCGGGGTCTCGGTCTCGGGAGTCCAAGCATTGCCCTTCCAGTCGGTGGCGCGGGCCGGAGCGTCTTCTGACATTCCTTCCCACCACACGTCGCCATCTGAAGTGAGGGCGGTGTTCGTGAAGATGCTGTTGCCCCACAAGGTGTGCATGGCATTGGCGTTGGTGTCGTAACCAGTTCCGGGGGCAACACCAAAGAAACCTGCTTCGGGGTTGATCGCGTACAAACGGCCGTCGGGACCAAACTTCATCCAGCAAATGTCGTCACCGATGGTCTCGGCCTTCCAGCCTGGAATGGTCGGAACCAACATTGCGAGGTTGGTCTTGCCGCACGCCGACGGGAATGCCGCTGCGATGTACTTAGCTTCGCCAGCAGGATTGGTGAGCTTGAGAATGAGCATGTGCTCGGCCAACCAACCATCATCGCGGGCCATGACTGAAGCAATACGTAGTGCGAAGCACTTTTTGCCGAGCAGAGCGTTTCCGCCGTAGCCCGAACCGAATGACCAGATCTCGCGGGTCTCGGGGAAGTGGACGATGTATTTGTTGTCGGGGTTGCACGGCCATGCAGACGATTTCTCGCCAGCGGCCAAAGGTGCGCCAACTGAATGCAAGCACGGCACCCAATCGCTATTGCCGAGTACGTCAAGAGCGCCCTGGCCCATACGGGTCATGATGCGCATGCTGACGGCAACGTATGCCGAGTCAGAGAGTTGTACGCCAATGTGCGCAATGGGTGAACCAAGCGGGCCCATGCTGAACGGGACGACATACATCGTGCGACCCTTCATGCATCCGGTGTATAGCGTCTTCATTTCGGCACGCATGTCGGCAGCTTCACGCCAGTTGTTGTTGGGGCCAGCGTCTTCTTTTTTAGCCGAGCAAATGAACGTGCGATCTTCAACACGAGCAACGTCGCCTGGATCGCTATGAGCCCAGTAACTGTTGGGGCGCTTGGCCTCGTCGAGCTTGGTGAACGTTCCGCTATCAACTAGTTGCTGACACAAGCGTTCGTACTCTTCGGCCGAACCATCACACCAATAAATGTCGTCTGGCTGCATGATTGCTGCCCATTCGGCGACCCACTTCTTCAGACGTTCGTTGTTGCTTGAACCGCTCATGATGTGCTCCTTAGGCGATTGCTCGCCATGGATAGGGGGATTGTTGTTGGGGGCTAAAGAATTCGTACAGACAGGCTTATTACAAAAGGACGGGGGAAAGCAAAAACACCCGGTTAGAAACCGGGTGTTCCCATATCAACTTCTGAACCGAGACGCAGTTGAGTTGCTAATCCGTCGGCATCGAGATCGAACACCACGCGCTGCCCAGGACGAAGCATCCGAAAGATGCTGCCTTCAAGCGCATCAGCGGCCAGTTCGTGTTCGCTGAGGTCGGTGTCACGCAGGATCAGGCCGGTGCCCGTAGTGGGGTCGAAGGCTTTGATCACACCTTGCATGAGCGGAGGTCGTTCACTTATCCGATGCGGCAGTGCCGCGGCTGACCTTGGTGACCTTGCCAGCACGGATGCAGCTGGTGCACACATAGAGACGCTTGGGGGTGCCGTTGATCATGGCGCGGACGCGCTGAATGTTTGGACTCCAACGACGCTTGGTACGCACATGGGAGTGCGACACTGACATGCCCCACGAAGGGCGCTTATTGCAGACTTCACATACTGCTGCCATGACACGTTCTTTCTATTCACTTGAATTTGCTTGGATGGACGTCCAAGCACGATCTCGGACACAGAACGCTACCAGCGGATTCGACCGACCCCCAAGCACAAATCAAGATCCAAGGCAGGATTTTCGGGCTCCGTCAGTCACATCAGCCACGCCCCTGACCACTACCATCGGTCAGGTGAACCCACCTGTTCTCGGCCCCGAGGGCTCATCTGAACATTTCGATGCCGATCGGCTTCGTCGTACGGTCATCGCCTTTCGAGACGCCGTGAAGGCGCACGCCCCCCGAATCAATCGCCTCAACGTCTATCCGGTGCCCGATGGCGACACCGGAACCAACATGGCCCGCACGCTGGATGCCGTTGTTGCCGAACTCGACCAAGCCGGTCCCGAGATCGAGCCGACCTGTCAAGCCATTTCGCACGGGTCACTCATGGGTGCCCGCGGAAACTCGGGAGTGATCTTGTCGCAGATCCTGCGCGGGTTGTCGGGAAAACTCTCGGCCAAGGCGGGCAGTACTGCCAGTGAGTTCGCTGAAGCCCTCAGCGCTGCCTCGGCCTCGGCTTACCAAGCAGTACTGAAACCAATTGAAGGCACGATCTTGACGGTCGTGCGCGAGGCCAGCGAAGCAGCCAAAGCTTCGGCGGCTGAAGGAGCGACGCTCGGTGCCACATTGCGAGCAGCGCGCGACGCTGGGCGATTGTCGCTCGACCGCACGCCCGACCTGTTGCCCGTATTGAAAGATGCCGGAGTCGTTGATGCTGGCGGTGCAGGTTTCATGTTGTTGCTAGACGCTGCGCTCAACGTGGTTGACGGTGACCCCATGCCTTTGCCCGAAGACTCAATTGGTGGCGATGTCATGGACGAACCATTGCCCGCCATGATGACGATGACTGCTCCCGACTCGCACGGCGAAGTGTCAGTTGCCGATCTGCGTTACGAGGTGATGTATTTCTTGCATCTCGAAGACGGAAAGATCGATCAGTTCAAAAATGATTGGGGCGAAATCGGTGACTCCATCGTTGTTGTCGGCGGCGACGGCATCTGGAACTGTCACGTTCACACCAATGACATCGGTGCTGCCATTGAAGTGGCGATCGATCTCGGTGGCCGTCCGAAGCAAATTCGTGTCACTGACCTATTTGAAGAAGTTGCTGAACGCCACGCGACGCACGATGCACAACGTGCCGCTGCTGGTTTGCCTGCAGTCACTACTGCAGTCGTTGCCGTATGTAGCGGAAGTGGTCTCGAAGAACTTTTCGCGCAGCTTGGTGTGCAGGGCGTTGTCACCGGTGGGCAAACTCTGAACCCATCAACTGCAGAGTTGCTTGATGCAGTTGAACACGTGAACGCGCAACAAGTCATTGTGCTGCCCAATAACAAGAACATCATTCCTGTTGCCGAACAACTCAACGCCTTGACGACAAAAGAAGTTCGAGTGGTGCTTACTAAGTCAATGCCTGAAGCACTTGCTGCGCTCGTTGTGTACGACCCTGAAGCCAGCGCCGATGAAAACTTGGCCGAAATGGCTGAAGCCACTGAAGCAATGGTGACGGGTGAAGTGACGCAATCAATTCGCGACACCAATAGCGACGCCGGCCCAATCACAGTCGGTGACTGGATCGGTCTCGTGCGAGGCGACGGAATTGTGACTGTCAACGGAACTCTCGAGGGCGCTTCAATTTCGCTGTTAGAACATCTGATCACCAATGATCGTGAAATCGTGACGATCATCGAAGGAGTCGATGCGTCAGCATCAACAACGGCAGCATTACGAACCTGGATCGAAACAGAACGACCCGATGTGCAGATCGAATGTCACAAAGGCGGACAGCCTTTGTATCCGTATCTCTTTGGCGTCGAATGACGCGGTGACGAGTGACTGAATCCGCTCCCACTGGCCCGATTACTTTTTCTGAGTTGTCGGGTATGCCGATGACGCGACTTAAATCAGTTGGAGCAGGCAAGCGAGCGGAGAGCTTCGCCAAATTTGGCGTGGAGAATTTGCTTGATCTTTTGACTCATTATCCGCGTCGTTGGATTGACCGCACAAAAGAAGCCACGATCGCCGGAGCAATAGAAGGCACAGATTCATTGGTGATCGGCGAAGTTCGTTCGGTCTCGAGTCCGCCCAAGGGTGCACGTCGAGGCCCTTCACGTGTCACTGCAACGATTGCCGATGAGAGCGGACGTTTGTCGATCGTCTTTTTCAACCAACCCTGGCGCGAACGACAGTTGAAGATTGGTTCTTATGTTGCTGTCTTCGGGCGACTTGGTTCGTTCAACGGCACGAAGCAAATGGCTAATCCAACTGTTGACGTGTTGGGTGATCCCGATGAACGCCCTCGTCCCATTGTTGCGGTGTATCCGCAAAGCGAAAAGATCGATTTGCCTTCATGGGTAATACTGAAATCAATTGATGAAACCCTGAATCGGTGTCGAGCTCGCGGAATCAGTGATCCGTTATCGAAGGCAATGCGCAAGAAATTCAAGTTGATGGATCGCCAAGACGCATTGTTCGGTATCCATATCCCTGAAACTTTCGCGGAAAAAGAAATGGCTCGTCGACGTTTGGCATTTGACGAACTATTGCGCGTGCAACTGGTGTTGGTCATGCGTAAGCGTTTGATCGAACGAGACTCAATCGGGATTCAGCACAAAGTGAATGGTCAGCTTGTTGCGCGCTTCTATCAACACCTGCCCTATGAGTTGACGCAGGCACAACATCGAGTGATCGCCGAAATTGAGGCCGACCTGGCAAGTCCGCATCCGATGCATCGCTTATTGCAAGGTGACGTGGGCGCCGGCAAAACGATTGTTGCGGTGTCGGCCATGTTGGCCGCGGTTCAAGGTGGACATCAAGGAGCGCTCATGGCTCCGACTGAGGTGTTGGCCGAACAACACGCAGTGGGCATTCGCAAACTGTTGGCGGGTCTTCATATTCCGGCGAGCGACAACTTGTTTGGTGAACGAGAAGTGCGAGTTGAACTATTGACGAGCAGTGTGACCGCCGAGCGACGACGTGATGTGCTCGCAGGCCTCGCCGACGGCAGCGTCGATATCGCGATCGGTACGCATGCTCTCATTCAAGAATCGGTGCAGTTCCATAGTCTTGGTGTGGTCGTTGTTGACGAACAACACCGCTTTGGTGTTGAGCAACGCGCCGCATTACGCGACAAGGGCCAAGACGGCGGGGCAGTGCCTGACGTCTTGGTGATGACTGCAACTCCGATACCGCGAACCGCAGCAATGACTGTGTACGGCGATCTTGATGTGAGTGTTCTCGATCAAAAGCCGCCTGGGCGCACGCCAATTGTGACGAAGCATGCATTGGGAGAAGACGAAGAAGTTGAGGTATGGGCTGATGTTCGCGCTGAAGTTGCTGCTGGACGGCAGGCTTACATCGTTTGTCCACTCATTGAGGAGAGCGAAAAACTCGAAGTCGCCTCGGCCGAAGAAACAATCGCGCGTTTGGCCTTTGATGAATTGAAGGGTCTTCGTCTGGCTTTGCTTCACGGCCGCATGTCATCAG
>JBEDJE010000058.1:0-5698 GCA_041172985.1 Actinomycetota bacterium | reverse complement strand
GGCGAAATGAGCATCGAAGACCTCGTTGATGACACCGAACTTGTGGTTGTCATGACCGAAGCTCAGTACATCAAGACCGTTTTGGCCTCGAACTTCAAGAGCCAAGGCCGTGGTGGTAAAGGTGTCACCGGCGCCAAGTTGAAGACCGATGACATTGTGAAACACGTCATCTTCACGGGAGCACATGCGTACTTGCTGTTCTTCTCGAACAGGGGACGGGTCTATCGATTGCGAGCGCACGAACTACCCGAGCGTGAACGCGCCACGAAGGGCGTTCCGATTGTCAACTTGTTGCCGTTGCAGATGGGTGAAACCATTGAAGCAATCATCGACACGCGCAACTTCGACGCCGAACGTTTCTTGTTCTTCGCAACCCGCGATGGTGTTGTGAAGAAGACTGCGTTCAATGAATACGACAACGGTCGTCGCGACGGTTTGATTGCCCTTAACTTGCGCGACAACGATGAACTGGTTCGAGTCATTGAGACGAGTGGTTCAGACGACATCTTCATGGTGAGTAAGTCGGGTATGACCATTCGTTTCTCTGAAGACGAAGTGCGTCCGATGGGTCGAGCTGCCGCTGGTGTACGCGGAATGAAGTTGCGCCCCGGTGACAAAGTTGTCAGCGTCGACGTTGCTCGTGACGACGCGGCCATCTTGATGGTGACCGAAGCTGGTTACGGAAAGCGCACTCAACTCGACAAGTTCCGCAGTCAGACCCGTGGCGGCATCGGAGTGCGCGGAATTCAAATTGGTGAAAAGAAGGGTGCAGTCGTGGCAGCATTTATGGCTGGCCTCGACGACGAAATTGTGGCAGTGACCTCGGGTGGCTCCACCATTCGCACAGATGTGCGCAACATCTCGTCACAAGGTCGAACCGCGACCGGTGTACGAGTGATGACAGTTGAGGCCGGACAGGCCGTCACGTCAGTTGCGCTCATTCTTTCTACCGACGACGACGAGTGAGGCAACCGAACGATCGAGGTAATGCCAGCATCCTCATGATGGGGGTGCTGGCATTGTCTTTTTCTTGGATGCTTGGACTTGTGACGGTTCAACAAAAGTTGACGACGTCGATGTCGGCACAAACGGTTGCCGATGCCGTGGCTTTGGCTGCGGTCGAGAACGGAGAGCCACTGGCGCAAGAAATTGTTGAGTTGAATGATGCCTCGATTATCTCGCTGACATTGACGGAGAATAGTGACCAAAGCGTGATCACGGCAGTGGTTGTCGTTGAACTTGACGGCGTACAAGCGCAAGCTGCGGCAAGCAATGGAACCTGAGAATTCGTAAGCGACACAATCTCGGTGGGTGAGTGCTCTACGCTGACACTGTGGCCGAATCTGACGACCCATTCTTTATTGTTCCTGCTGTCGTCCCAGACGACGAACCAGTGACGCGTTCAAACACTGGGTCACTCCCTCGCACCGAAGCACTCCCAACCCAACCCATCACAACATCGTCGCCTCCTCAAACGCTGGCGGATGAACCGTTACTCGAAGATTCGGTCCGCCGTAGCGTGTCCTTTGAACGACCAGCAGTTCGACGAACCACTCGCGTCCTGCGACATATTGATCCGTGGAGCGTCTTTCGGGTTGCTCTGGTTTTCCACTTTGTGTTGTATTTGACCTTGTTGTTGACGGGCGTGCTCTTGTGGAACGTGGCCAATGCGACGGGAACTGTCGACAACGTTGAACGTTTCATGGAAAGTTTTGGCTGGGATACTTTTCAGTTCAAGGGCGGTGAACTCTTCCATCAGGCCTGGGTACTTGGGTTGTTTGCCGTTGTTGGCATGACTGGGCTCGCGATATTGGCGGTCACAACCTTCAATTTGATCACCGATTTGGTGGGCGGCATCCGGGTGACGATCTTGGAAGGACGGCCAGAGGCTCAAAAGAGCCCAAAACCAGCCATCCGAGGCCGACAATCAGCAACATCTCGGTTTGATCGTCGTTGACAGTTGAGAGCAGGCCTATCTCGCCGATAGGGTTCTCACCCTGCAGTAACCCTGCGGGGGCTATAGCTCAGTCGGTTAGAGCGCATCCCTGATAAGGATGAGGTCACAAGTTCGATTCTTGTTAGCCCCACGGTGAAAATGCTGAGACGAGCCATAGCGGCACTTTCTCTTGCCTGTCTCTTTGCGGCCGGGCTACGACTTCGCGGTCGTGGAGGAACCCCACCTGAACGTGGTGGCTGGCGCGAACTCACACGTCCTCCTTCGTGAATGGAAATGTGATGTCCCCATCAATGTCGGTCGCAATCATCGGTGTCGGTGTCGTTGGTGCTCGAGTGGCGCGACAACTCACATCAAGCGGAATTTCAGTCCTTCTGCATGATGAACGTCGGGACGCTCAAGCGTCATTAGCTCGGTCGATACGCGCCAGCGGACTTGCCGACCTGACCAAACTTGATCCAGCAACAACGCCGATCGTGGTGATCGCAACATCAAGCCCGCAAGCCCCGCTCGCCAAACTCTTGCTAGAACTCGGCCATCACGTGATCTGCACAAGTGACGACGTCGAAGACACCCGAGAATTACTCGAACTCAACGACACCGCCCGACTCGAAAAAAGAATTCTCGTTGTTGGCGCAACTGCCTGCCCAGGGTTGAGCGGACTTCTGATTGCCGAGTTGACACCTCGCGTTGACACCATCGACGAAATTCATGTGGCCTTCCACGGGACTGGTGGACCAGGTTGCGCACGTCAACATCATCGGGCTCTGGCGGGTGACGCAATTGGTTGGCATGACGGTGAATGGATTGATCGACCAGGTGGAAGTGGCCGCGAGTTGTTGTGGTTCCCCGAACCTTTAGGCGGCAAAGACTGTTATCGCGCCGAACTGCCCGAACCACTGTTGCTGCATCGATCATTCCCTGACGTCAGCCGAATCAGCGCGCGCATGTCGGCAACTCGGCGAGATCGATTGACAGCTCGACTACCCATGATGTCGCCGCCGCACGCTGAAGGCGGAGTCGGTGGAGTACGAGTTGAAATTCGCGGTTCACTCAATGGTGAACGTTGCACTGAAGTAGCCGGCGTTGCCGAGCGCACCGGAATCATCGCTGGTGCGGTTGCAGCATCTGTAGCGATGAAGCTCCTCGAAGTCACCGACTCGATTTCTGGCGTCGTCACTCTCGGAGATGGTCGTTTGAATGATCGCGCACTCCTTGATGACGTGATTCGTCGCGGCATTACCGTTTTTGAATACATCGGCTCAGGGGCGTAGTGACATCATGTCCCGTGGCGATATTCATGACACAGCAGCTCGCAAACTGGCAACGATCAATCAGCGTTACTCGTCGCGTCGTCGTCGTTTAGTTGAAGCGCTCGACCGCGCCGATCATCCATTAGTCGCGACCGACATTGTTGCACTTGATGAAGACTTGCCGCAGAGCAGTGTCTATCGAAATCTTGCGGTGCTTGAATCTGCAGGCGTAGTAGTCAAAGTGTTAACCAACGGCGATCGGGCTGCCTTCGAATTAGCCGAAGAACTCAAAGGCCATCATCACCACTTGGTGTGCGTGCAGTGTGGACTCGTTCTTGATATCGATGTGCCGAACGAAGTTGAACAAATGCTGGACACAGGCGTTGCTGATCTCGTGAGTCGAGCTGGATTTGTTTTGGTTGGTCATCGACTCGACTTAATGGGTCGATGTGAAAACTGCGCGTAGTTTTATCTAGCGATTTTCGATGCGTTCAATACGCGATGACAGATTTTCCACGACATCAACCAAACGTGTGAGAGCCGCTGTGATTTCCTCAGCATCAAGATGATCACGAAGATCTTGTGTGGTGACCATGTCGGTGAGCGACACGCGAACACTCGCGATTTCACGAGCGAGGAATTCGGTATCGGCTTGTGTGCGTTCGGCAACACGTCGATCAACTTCGGCTTGTGTGCGGTCGCGACCTTCTTGGCGATTTTGCGCCAAAAGAATCAACGGCGCAGCATAAGAAGCCTGCAACGAAAGAACGAGTGTGAGTAGAACGAGTCCACGATTCCAGGGGTCGAACTGCCAGGATTCGGGCAACACAAAGTTGTAGATGATCCAGGCGATGATGAGAAAGGATTGCCACACCAAAAATCGAGCAGTGCCAAGTGTGCGGGCAATTGATTCGGAGAACTGACCGAATGCGTCGTAGTCGTAGTGAACACCGATCCGGCGTCGCTGACGAGGAATGGCCAAGTCTTCTTTACGCTTCATGGCGACTCCTTTCTGAGACAACGACTTACGGTGGGTGGTTCATGTGGGGATCAGTATGCCTGAAGAGATCGCATTAGCGAACAGGCGTGGCCTGTCTTCTTCGTTGTCGCCAACCAGCTGGCAAGGTTCGGTCGAGGACGTCGTCAACAGTGATCGCACCAAGAAGGCGGCCGCCCTCATCGCATACGCCAATCGCCAGCATGTTGTACGACGCAAGACGTTCTGCGACTTCACGGTCACTGATGTCAGGCGTGATTGTGGGTTCGGTTTCGAGACAATTGCCAAGTTCCATGCTGGGAGGCTCACGCAACAATCGCTGGAAATGAACCACACCAAGATATTTTCCGGTCGGAGACTTGTATGGCGGGCGACATATAAATACCTGAGCAGCAATCGAGACCATCCACTCGGGGTCACGAATTTGCGCAAGTGCTTCGGCCACAGTGTCGGTTGGACCAAGAATAATGATCTCTGGTGTCATGAGACCACCAGCGGTGCCTTCTTCGTATGACAACAAGCGCCGCATCATGGCTGCATCTTCGTCATCCATTGCATCGAGAATTCTGGCGCGTTGTTCGCCCGGCATTTCGGCGAGCAAGTCAGCTAAGTCGTCAACTTCCATTTCGTCAAGCACGTCGAGAAGACGTTCCATGTCAAGACCTTCGATGAGGCCGACCTGTTCTGACTCGGGTAGTTCTTCCAACACATCAGCTAAGCGATCGTCATCCATTGCTTCGGCCAATTGGCGACGTTGTGCGATGGGTAACGAACGCACAACTGCGGCAACATCGGTTGGGTGCATGTCGTGAAGACGAGCAGCTTCGGCGGCCATTTCGGTTGTTGCAGCAAACAGATGTGCAACCTCACGCCAGTCAACTAAACGATGACTCGGGCGGCGACGAAGAGCAGTGCGCTTGGCAAGTCGAACTTGAGCAACTTCCCATCCGCCCGAACGTGAGTCACTGCGTTCGCGCAAAGCAACATCGCTCACGAACTCAACTCCGACTTTGCGATCAATCACGTCACGACCAAGAAGTCGCTCGCCCTTTTTTACCTTGAATGGGTTCAGGTCGATGTCCCACGAACGCAAACGAGCGCCGTCTATTCCGAGTTCGGCGATACGTCCGGCATTCACAAAAATTCGGCGGCGTTGGCTCGTAGCAGTAAAACCCACGACGCGCGGAGCGCTTCCGGCATGACCTGGGACAACAACGATGTCATCGAGTCGCCCGATGTTGGCCCCGCCGGCATCAAGTAACGGCAGGCGAGTAATGCGGAATGCGTAGATCAGGTCACCAGCCATAAGCGCAGGCTACCCCCGTGGCCAAGACGTACGCAGTGACTATTGCATTCAGTAGATATTCAAGAGGTTCGTTGGATGATCTGTTGGGCGATGTGGCCGTAGCGCTCGAAGCGATCGAGGTCGCGTCCGGCGTTGTACAGAACCAGTCGCGAAGCGGTGTCGCCATACCGAGCGATCAACTCATCGGC
>JBEDJE010000057.1:0-6116 GCA_041172985.1 Actinomycetota bacterium | reverse complement strand
GGCCTTGATTGGTTGCCGGGTGGTTTTCTGGGTGTTTCAGTTTTCTTCACACTCTCAGGGTTCTTAATCACTTCGCTGTTGATCAACGAATGTGAAAACTCGGGTCGCATTAATCTCAAAGCTTTTTGGGGCCGCCGGCTACGTCGTTTGGCCCCGGCGTCGTTGGTAGTCATCGCTGCCGTTATCGGATTGGCAAGTTGGCTGAGTACGAGCATTGAAGCCAGTCGAATTAAGGGTGACGCAATTTCGGCAGTTCTCTATTTCAGTAACTGGCGCTTTATCTATTCAGGTCATTCGTATGGCGAACTCTTTGCCTCGCCAAGTCCGTTGCAACATTTGTGGTCGCTGTCGATTGAAGAACAGTTGTATGTCGTCGTTCCAGTCATCATTGCTGGTTTGTTCGCTGTGGGCTTGCGACGACGCGGTATCGGGATGGTCTTGCTCGTCGGCGTCTTCGGTTCGACGATTGCAACGATGTTGATATCGGGTCATGAGCACATCTATTACGGAACCCATACGCGTGCGGCCGAACTGTTGCTTGGCGCAGCACTTGCCTGTTTGTTTGGTCAGAGAATCGAGCAACTGGCGACGAAGCCGGCGCGGCCATGGTCGACGCTCTACCTACTACCTCTACTTGGAGTCATTCTGCTGGCGAAGTTCTCAACAGTTGATTCTGCTTGGGTGTATTCGGGGGCGTTGACACTGTTCGGGTTGTTGTCAGTTGTTTGTCTCATTGCGGCGATACAAGGTGGACCAGTTCGAGCAGTTCTTTCGTGGTCTGTCCTTGTTCGGGTCGGAGAGGTGAGCTACGGGCTGTACCTCATTCACTGGCCGGTCATTGTGTGGCTGGATGCCGATCGCCTCGATGTGAACCCAACAGCGTTATTCGGAGTACAAGTTGTCGTCACTGTTCTTTTGACGGTGTTGAGCTATTGGCTCATTGAACAACCCATTCGGCATCGCAAAGTTCTTCGTTCAGTGCCCGTGGCTCTTGGTGCGTTCGTTGCTTCGGTAGTCGCTGCCGTTGTTTTGGCAAGTGCTGTTCTCGCGTCAACGAGCGGTCGAGTAGATACAACTCCAGAAATTCTTGTCACGCTTGCTCCTGATACGACAAATGTGAACGAAGGTGTCACGACATCTGTTGCCGATGTAATGCCCACTCGCATTGACCGCACGGTGCCACTCAATATTTTGGTCATTGGCGATTCAACTGCCGAGAACATTGCGACGGCGTTAGCTGGTGCTTCAGATGGAAATCTTGGTGTGATCTCGGGTGGAGTCTTGGGTTGTCCGCTGCTCAAAGTTGCTTTTGTGCGTGATCGCAAAGACTCCCAACAAGACGTTACCTATTGCCCTGATAATGAGCAGTTGGTCCGTGACCATGTTGCTGATGTTGATGCGGTTGTCATCGTCGCCGGAGTAGCAAACCAGTGGGCGTTCCAATACACGGATTCAGATATGTGGATCGAACCTGGTTCAGATCAGTACAAAACCGATCTCGACCAATTCTTGTTCAACATTGAGGACATCGTTGCACCTTATGGGTTGCCAGTTTTGGTTTTTGAGACGCCACCAGTTCGGGATAATCCCAAGATTCTTGGCGATGATATTTCTGCTCTGGTGCGTTGGGCCAACGTCATTGCCGAATGGGATGCGACATGGCATTCGGTCAAAATGGTTCCTTACGCCGATGCGTTGAGTGACCCAAATTCTGATGAAGGTAAGAAGGAACGACCAGACGGTGTCCATTTGGCTGAAGACTTTGGCCAAGAGCTTGCTCGGGTCATTTTGATCCCGAGATTACGCGATAAATACTTTGATGCGCTCTCTGAGATGCAAGAGACTGGCTGTCGGACTGCAGGAGATGGTTTGATTCTTTCGAAATGTCAGATCATTTCCTGAATTCGCTAGGTTTGGATTTATGGTTTCGGTCGGTCTTGTTCTTTACCCGCGGTTCACAGCTCTCGACATAGTCGGTCCGTTTCAGACTCTTGTTGACGTTCCAGGCCTTGATGTTTTCTTTGTCGCCGAAAAGACTGGACCTGTCAGTGATCACACGGGACGTTTAAGTCTTGTCGCGACCAAGAGTTTTGCTGATGTCGATCAGTTGGATGTCGTCGTGGTCCCAGGCGGAATGGCCGATAGTGGACTTATTGCTTCTGACCCAGTTGTTGAGTTCGTCAAACGGATACACCCAATGACTACTTGGACCACCAGCGTGTGTACCGGCTCAATCTTTTTGGCAACTGCTGGCGTACTTGACGGCATTGAAGCCACTACTCATTGGGCCTCGTACGAAAGACTTCGCGCGCTCGGAGCAATTCCAGTCGAGACACGTGTCGTTCATCGCGGCAAAGTCATCACTGCTGCTGGAGTTTCTTCGGGAATAGATATGGGTCTCGTGCTCGTCGCCGCCATGTTTGGCGATGAGATGGCCCAAGTCATCCAATTGGCGATCGAATACGACCCGCAACCTCCTTTTGACGCAGGTGCACCATCAAAAGTGACTCCAGAATTATTGGCACTGGTGCAACAACTCTTCAGTTAATGATCTGAGGCTTGCATGCGAGCACACCGATGTGTTGGTGCGCAGTTAGATCACTGAGAACTTGCGGGTATGCCAGCCAGTTGCGCCGTCTGGGGCAACACTCGTGACAGTTTCGGTTTGGGTGTATCCGCTCTTGTCGGTGGCACGAACCTGCGCGGTATGTTTTCCGCTTGTGGCAACCCAGTCGCACGACCACAGTCGCCACGCATCATCGGTGAGATCTTCGGACAATGTGGCTTCAATCCATTCGCCCTTGTCGATACGAACCTCAACCTTTTCAACACCAGTGTGTTGAGCCCACGCAACGCCAGCAATTTTATTGACACCTGGCTGAAGTTCTTGATTGTTGCGCGGTACGTCAATACGAGATTGAGTTTTGATGGGGGCATCGCGCGACCAGCCAAGAGGCACCCAATATCCAACAGCGTCTGACCATTTATTGATCTCGATTTCTTTGAGCCATTTAGTTGCCGAAACGTACCCGTAGATGCCTGGAACAATCAATCGTGCGGGAAAGCCATGTTCAAGCGGAAGCGGCTCGCCGTTCATGCCAATGGCCAACATCGCATCTCGTCCATCGATAGCGACATCAACCGGGAATCCGCAGGTCCATCCATCGAGGCTGCGGCTGAAAACTTGCTCGGCTCCGGTTTGAACTCCGGCCTGCTCGAGCAGATCACGCAGAAGCACACCTTGCCACACGGCATTGCCGATGTACGGACCACCAATTTCGTTGGAGACGCAACAAATGGTGATCGTGCGTTCGATCTGCGGCATATCAAGAATGTCTTGATAGGTCAGAACAACCTCGTTGTCCACCATGCCGTGGATGCGCAATTTCCACGTGTCGAGATTGACATTAGGAAATGACAGTGCAGTGTCAATGCGGTAAAAGTCGGCATTGGGTGTGATGTATAGAAGTTCTCCGGCGACTGGCTCGCTTTCATTGTTGCCTGACGAATCATCGACCATCGGTAATGAGTCGGGGATTTGTGACTCGATGCGGTTGATGCGATTCTGTTCTCCATTTTGCGCGAGAGCTCCGAGCACGACTGCTCCGGCGCTTGCTGTTGAGGCAGTTCGGATGAAGCGGCGTCGATCCCAGCCAAGTGGAGCCTGCGATTCACCAGGGAAGTGTTTGACTAACCATTGATTATTGATTTGCCGCAACATGAATAGTGCGATCGCAATACCCGCAAGAGATCCAACACATGGCGCAGCAATTGAGACCCATGTTGAACCAGTGCGTTCAGACGCACTGAGTGCACCCAAAATACTGAAGACCACGATTGCACCAATAAGAGGTGAAGGCGACTTGTTGCTGAGCGAACCACTGATCAATGAAACCAAAATGAGAACGACCACAATGCCCACGCGGAGTGCCGTCTTGTCGTTAGTACCAAACCATTCGATAGCGAGTTCTTTGAGCCATCGTGGAGTTCGGTCGATGAATGAACTGCCGACGGCGTCGATAGGCGAAGCAACGTTTCCTAGCGCTGCGACCACCATGCCGGTTGTAACAGCAAGTGCTCCAGCAACTAAACCAACGAAAGCCGAAAGTTTGCGACTGGGCGAGACGTGAAGTCCTCCGGCAGATTGCGGAGCATCTGGGTCAACCTCGCGGTTGGCCGATAGTTCTTGGGATGCGTCCTCGTTCATACCTAGACAGTCTGCAACCTAAATCTCCGGCGATGTCGGATTGAGACTGAATGAATGATGAGTTTGTAGATCTCAGCGAGCGGTAATTGGTGCGTAATCGCGGGCTTCGACGCCGGTGTACCACTGGCGAGGGCGACTGATCTTTTGATCCTTGTCGGCCAGAAGTTCTTGCCAGTGCGCCAACCAGCCGACGGTGCGGGGGATGGCGAACAAAACCGTGAACATTGAGACCGGGAAACCCATGGCCTGATAAATGAGGCCCGAGTAGAAGTCGACGTTCGGGTACAACTTGCGATCGGCGAAGTAGGGATCGCTGAGAGCGGTTTCTTCAAGTTTGAGCGCAATGTCGAGAAGTGGGTTCTTGCCGGTGACTTCGAAAACGTCGTACGCGGTCTTCTTGATGATGGTCGCGCGGGGGTCGTAGTTCTTATAGACGCGGTGACCAAAGCCCATCAAGCGACTGCCCTTACCGCTCTTGACTTCTTCGATGAAGGCGGGAACATTTTCAATTGATCCGATGTCTTCAAGCATGCGAACAACGGCTTCGTTGGCGCCACCGTGAAGCGGTCCGTAAAGCGCTGACGCGGCGGCAGCAGCCGAGGTGTACGGATCGGCATGACTTGATCCGACAACTCGCATTGCCGTCGTTCCACAGTTTTGCTCGTGGTCGGCGTGCAAGATGAACAAGACGTCCATGGCGCGCTCGAGGCGCGGATCGATGTGGTAATCGCCGACCTTCCACATCATGTTGAGGAAGTTGCCGGGGAAAGACAAGTCATTGTCGGGGTAAACGAACGGGAGACCGGCCGAGAAGCGGTACGCCATGGCAGCGAGGGTCGGGGTCTTGGCAACCATGCGCAAAATCTGCTTGTCGCGACTCGCCTTATCTTCGATTTCTTTGGCGTCGTTGTAGAAAGTTCCGAGTGCAGCGAGCGAACTGACGAACATTCCCATGGGATGCGCGTCGTAATGGAATCCGTCAACGAAACGCTTACGCATATTTTCGTGGATGTAGGTGTGGTGCGTGACTTCGTTCTTCCATGTTGCGAGTTGCTTCGAATCTGGAAGTTCGCCATTTAAAAGCAGGTAAGCAACTTCGAGGTAGGTGCTCTTCTCAGCAAGTTGTTCGATGGGGTAGCCGCGATAACGCAGGATTCCATTTTCACCATCGAGATAGGTAATGGCACTTTTGCAAGCTGCTGTCTGCATGTAGGCCGGATCGTAGATATACAGCGACGGATCTAATTCGCGTACTGCGGAAGCGGGGAAGACCCCTCCGGTGATCGGGACTGTGATTTGCTTGCCCGTGCGGTCGTCAATGATTGTGATGGTCTCGGACACCGAGATCGTCCCCTTGTATGTAGGACCCGTTGTTCGGGTCGGTCGTCGTTTGGAGTAATCAGTTGCGGGGGCAAACGAGGTACCTGCAGGGTGAAGTCCGAGATTTCTTCCCGGTTCAGAAGGCTCAAAGTGGAGTGTTGTCGTGCTTCTTGCCACGGAAGGCTTCTCGCTTGTCGACGAGGGCATTAAGGGCTGCACAGATGGCCGAACGGGTATTGGCGGGCTCGATCACTCCGTCGACATATCCACGTTCGGCTGCCACGTAGGGATTGAGAAGGCGTTCGGTGTAGTCGGCCTCGAAGGCAGCTTTCTCATCTGGTGTCGCTCGGCGTTGCAAGATGGCGGCTGCTTGACCGGCGCCCATCACCGCAAGTTCGGCCCAAGGCCACGCCAGACACAGGTCGTTGCCCATCTTCTTCGAGTCCATCACGATGTAGGCGCCGCCATAGCTTTTGCGCAAGATGATGCAGATGCGCGGAACTGTGGCGCGACCATACGCAAACACCAACTGCGCTCCATGGCGAATCATTCCGCGCCATTCAAGATCTTTGCCGGGATAAAAACCTGG
>JBEDJE010000056.1:3152-9516 GCA_041172985.1 Actinomycetota bacterium | reverse complement strand
GAGTGACATGGCTGAACTTTGTGCAGTCGTCGGAGTAGGTCAAACAAAGCACGCAGCTTGTCGTGCCGATGTTTCAATTGCTGGTTTGGTACGCGAGGCAGTTGATCGTGCGTTGGCTGATGCCAATATCACGATCGCTGATGTCGATGCGATTGTGATCGGCAAAGCGCCTGACTCTCTTGAAGGTGTAGCAATGCCAGAACTGTGGCTTGCCGATGCATTGGCTGCCCATGGCAAGCCGGTGTTCCGTGTTCACACTGCTGGTTCTGTAGGTGGATTGTTTTGACGATCGGTTTCGAAAAGCAGAGCGATGGCAACGCGATGTGGGCGCTCAGTGTGCCGATTCCGTTCGGTATGCCAGTGCACGCCGGTGCGGGAGGATATTTCTCGCCGATCGTGCGTGGTTACATCGCTCGTTCTGGAGCGCCGTCACATATTGGTGCGATGGTTGCGGTGAAAGATCGAACCAATGCGTGCAAGAACCCGTACGCGCATTTACATGAACCAGATTGGACACTTGAAAAGGCGCTCGAGACTCCGATGTTGTGGGACCCGATTCGCTTTATCGAAACATGTCCGTCAAGTGACGGAGCGATGGCTTTGGTATTGATGAGCGAAGAGCGAGCCGCTGGACGCGAACAAGTGAGTCCGGTTGCTGGCGAAATGTGCGCAGCAGATTTGTGGCGTAAAGGCGGAATTAAGAATCCAGCCGAAGAAATTGATGTCGTCGAGATGTATGTACCGTTCGCTTGGTTCGAACCGATGTGGCTGGAGAACTTGGGATTTGCCCCGCGCAACGAAGGCTGGCGTTGGGTTGAAGACGGCATCACTGAAGTGGGTGGTTCGCTGCCGGTCAACCCGTCGGGTGGAGTGCTCTCAAGTAATCCGATCGGTGCATCGGGAATGCTGCGTTTTGGTGAGGCCGCGATGCAGGTGATGGGCAAGGCCGGCGAGCATCAGATTGATGGGGCGAAGAAGGCCATAGGACACGCGTACGGCGGCGGAAGCCAGTTCTTTGCAATGTGGCTCGTCTCGTCCACCAAACCCTAAAAATCCGCCACTTTGGAATATGGCTGCCGCCTAGCGGTAACTATCTTCCAAAGTGGGTAAAAACAGCCACTCTGTACTTTGGGTTCCGACAGGTGGAACCAAAAGTACAGAGTGGCGAGTTGGTTCCGGGTCAGGTGCGGGTCCAGTTGGGCGCACGCTTTTCGGCGAACGCTCGTGGGCCCTCTTTTGAATCATTCGTCGCAAAGATCGGCCAGCCGATTTCGAACTCGAGTTTGAGCGCATCGACTTCGGACATCGCTGCAGTCTCTTGCACCGACTTCAAGATCGCTTCAACGGCCAGCGGGCCATTGGCACAAATCATCTCGGCTAACTCGAGAGCCTTAGTCATGGCTTGACCATCGGGCACCACGTGTCCGATCAGACCGATCTCTTTGGCTTCAGCAGCGGTGTATCCACGGGCAGTGAGCAACATCTCAAGCGCGTTGGTGTATCCGATCTGACGCTGCAATCGAACCGTGCTGCCGCCGACAGGAAACAGACCACGCTTGGCTTCAAAGACTCCGAAAGTCGCGCTCTCGCCGGCCACTCGCAAGTGAGTCGCTTGCAAAATTTCGGTTCCGCCGGCAACGGCATATCCCTCGACGGCGGCGATCAGTGGCTTACGAATGCGGTAGTGACGCAAAAGTGCCTTCCAGTGCAGATCGGGATCAGCGGCCCAGCGCTCTTGGTACGGGTTGGGACCAGCATCATCGTTGGCTCGGGCCTTCAGGTCCATGCCGGTGCAGAAAGACCCGCCAGAGCCAGTCAGAATCGCACAGCGAATGTCGTCGTCTTCGTTGAGGCGCACCCAAGCGTCGGCCAAGCCCACGATCATTGCGGGGCTGAGGGCGTTTTTGGCTTCGGGTCGGTTCATGGTGACCACCAATGTGTGTCCCACAACTTCGGTCAAAAGGTGCTCGGTGCCAGACATGATTTCTCCTTAGTAAATGTCTTATTGCTTCCTTATCTTCTACTACGAAGCGCGGTGGTTCGGCTTCATCGACCGTGATGTGCTAGCACACACATATGCCAGCAACGACTTATAACCTCGCCGACCTCTTTGAAGCAGCCGCAGATGAATGGCCAGACCGCGACTACATCGTGGACGAGCGCACTCGTCGCACATTCGCCGAAATGGATCGGCGGGCAAATCAGTTGGCGCACCACCTGCAGGCACAAGGAATCAAGCCTGGCGATCATGTCGGTATCTACGCCCTCAATCGTGTCGAGTGGGTTGAAGCCTTGTGGGCGATTTTCAAGATTCGTGCGGTATGGGTGAACATCAACTATCGCTATGTCGAAGATGAGCTTGCGTATCTTTTTGACAATGCCGATCTGACTTACCTCATCGTTGAACCCGAGTATGTCGATCGGGCGCGATCGGTCGCCCCTCAACTTCCAATGCTTGTGATCGGCGACGAATATGAAAAGACGTTGTCGAGCAATAGTGATGCTCGTGATTTTGCGCCACGTTCAGACGATGACATCTATCTTTTGTTCACTGGCGGAACGACCGGCATGCCCAAAGGTGTGGTGTGGCGTCATGGCGACGTAGTGATGGCTCTTGGTGGCGGAATCGACATCATGAGCGGCGAGAAAGTTTCGTCACCAGAAGGTTTTGTTGAAAAAGGACGCAATGGTTTCCCGTTGGTGTCGTATCCACTACCTCCTTTGATGCACGGTGCATCACAGTGGAGCGTGATGGCTCAGAGTTTTGTTGGTAACAAAGTCATTTTGCGCGGAAAGTTTGATCCCGCTGACGTGTGGAGCACTGTCGAAAACGAAAAAGCCAACTTGATCATGATCACCGGAGATGCAATGGCTCGACCATTGCTCGATTACGTCGCTGCCAACACTGACAAGCACGAACTCTCGTCACTATTTGCAGTCAGTTCAAGCGCTGTTCTCTTTTCGCAATCATGCAAAGAACAATTCATTGATCTGTTCCCGAACGTTGTGATTACCGATGCGGTTGGTTCAAGTGAAGGCGGCGCCAATGGCATCACGATGGTTGGCAAAGGTATGCAATCAAAGGGTGGTCCGACAATTAAGGCTGGTCGAGACTCAGTAGTGCTTGGTGATGATTTGTTGCCAGTGAAACCGGGCGAGATGGGTCGACTGGCACGTGCCGGAAACATTCCGTTGCGTTATCACAAAGACCCAGAAAAGACGGCCGCGACATTTGTAACTGCACCTGATGGAAGGCGTTACGCAATCCCTGGTGATTTCGCTCGTCTTGAAGAAGACGGAACGATTACCTTGATCGGTCGTGGTTCAGTCTGCATCAATAGCGGTGGTGAAAAGATTTTCCCCGAAGAAGTTGAGAATGCGCTGAAGGCACACCCCGAAGTGTTTGATGCTGTCGTCGTTGGAATTCCCGATGATCGTTGGGGAGAACGCGTCGCAGCAGTAGTACAGGCTCGTCCTGGTACGTCTCCAACGTTAGAAAGCGTGCAAGAACATTGCCGTGCTCATGTTGCGGGTTACAAAGTCCCGCGTCAACTGACATTGGTTGATCAGATGGTGCGTTCACCAGCGGGTAAGAGCGATTATCGCTGGGCTAAGCAGCAGGCGATGACCGACGCCGGCATCGAAGGCTAAGCACGATGGCTGGTCCACTTCAAGGAATACGGGTCATTGAACTCGTTGGTCAAGGACCAGGCCCGTACGGGGCAATGATTTTGGCCGACCTCGGTGCTGATGTCATTGCGATTGAACGACCCGAAGTTGCCGCCCGCGTCAACCGCGATCGTTTGCCAACAAATCCGATGATGCGCGGTAAGCGCAGCATTGCGCTCGACTTAAAGAGTCCAACCGATATTGCAACTTTGCTCGATCTCACCGATCGCGCCGATGTATTCATTGATCCGTTTCGACCAGGTGTATGCGAGCGTCTTGGTATCGGACCCGATGTTGTGTGCGATCGTAATCCGCGCATGATTTACGGGCGTATGACCGGATGGGGACAAGATGGTCCATTGGCACATACCGCTGGGCACGACATTGACTACATCTCGTTGTCGGGCGCACTGCATCTCGTCGGTTACGAAGGTCAACCTCCAACTCCACCGATCAATCTTCTCGGAGATTTTGCCGGTGGTGGTTTAGTCCTGGCGATGGGTGTCGCGTGCGCAGTTGTTGAACGTTTTGGTAGCGGTCGTGGGCAGGTGATTGACGCAGCCATGGTTGATGGTGCAGCGATGATTCTCGGGCCATTCTTCTCGGCATTCACCAACGGATTTTGGGGTGAGCGTGGCACCAACCATCTAGATGGTGGAGCGCATTTCTACAACGTGTACGAAACCTCTGATCACAAGTGGGTTTCAGTTGGGGCGATTGAGCCTCAGTTCTACGCAGAGCTTGTGCATCGTCTCGGCGTAGCTGACGATGCACTTCTTGCGTCGGCTGAACAAAACAATCGTGGAGGCTGGGCTGCGGCAAAAGTTCGTATGGCCGAAGTATTTTCTTCGAAGACTCGCTCTGAATGGGAAGCGATCTTTGATGGATCAGACGCGTGCTTCGCCCCGGTGCTATCACCAAGCGAGGTTGCGACTCATCCCCATACTGCGGCGCGTGGAACAGTCGTCACGATCAACGGAGTAGTGCAGGCTCAAGCGGCTCCGCGCTTTTCACGAACTGAAGCGAAGGCCGGAGTTCCGTGTCATTCTGGTCAACACAGTGTGGATGACATCTTGTCGTCCTGGGCGTGACGCGGGTTTTAGCGACAGACGGTTGCGCCGTCAACCAAGAGTGATTCGCCGCACACGAAACTGGCGCGATCGCTACACAGCCAAACTGCGGCTTCAGCAATTTCGGATGGCTCTCCAAGGTAACCACGACCGATTCCACGACTGACCATTTTCTCAATCTTGGGATCGCCGTTGATGAATCCCTCGATCATTGGCGTGCGTGTTGTGCCGGGAAGAATTGCGTTGACTCGTACGCCTTTGGCGGCGAATTCTTGAGCTGCACACTTGGTGAGACCGAGCACACCGTGCTTGGCTGCGGTGTAGTGAGGCAAACCAGGGGCTGCGACGACGCCGGCGCCAGAAGATACGTTGACGATTGCGCCAGATCCTTGGGCTGCCATGACGCCGAGTTCGTACTTGAGGCACAAGAAGACGCTCGTGAGGTTGGCGTTAATCATGTGTTGCCATTCATGCAACGGAAGATCAATGAATGAGCCAAATCGACCGCTGACGCCCGCATTATTGACCGCACAGTCGAGCCGACCGTAGCTGTCGATCGCCGAGTTAATGACGGCAGCGACATCGTCTTCTTTGGTGAGATCGGCCGCTACAGCAACAGCCTCGCCACCGCGTTCTTGGATCGACCGAACGACGGCCTGAGCGGCGTCTCCATCAATGTCACAAACGACAACGGCAGCACCTTCGACTGCGAAGAGACGAGCAGTTGCCTCGCCGATACCGCGTCCGGCGCCAGTAACAAGAGCTACTTTGCCTTCAGCGAGTCCGAGACGTAACGGGAAAGCCGCGCGCACGAGTTCGTCAGTTTGTTCGCCCGCCATCGGCCAAACGTTGCCAATAGGGGTGGGGTCATCAATGTTGTCAGCCACACCTTCACCGTAGTTGGTCTACGGTGTCAACATGCTGAATTACGGAGATGAAAGAGCAATCCTCAATTTGTTGTACTCGTATGCCGAACGAATTGACGCCGGCGATTTTGCGGGGGTCTCCCAACTTTTCGCTGATGCTCCCGTTTTCATGGCTGGGCCCGATCAGCCGCCAGTCCCTGGCACACAAGTCGGGGCAGTGCTCCATCACTTCGTCAAGACGTACGACGGGATCCCGCGAACCAAGCACCTTGTGACCAACACAATTCTTGAAGCAGATTCGCCCACGTCGGTTCGGACCCGTTCGCAATTCACAGTTCTGCAAAATGTGCCCGATGAGTTACCGTTACAAGTTGTGGCATCAGGGCGCTATCACGACGAGTTCGTAAAGAATGATCAAGGCGAATGGGCATTTGCTCAACGCATCATGCTGGTTGACGCTCACGGAGATGTTTCAGCGCATCTGAATACCGGAACTGGAATTTCATGAGTGTAAAGGTGTCCGGCGGGGGAGTGCTTGCTCAGGTTCTTCGCGACGGAGTGCATTCCGATACGCCGAGTGCAGTCATCGTGGTAGATGTTGATGGCGAGCACTCGATACCGAGCATTGCTCAGCTCACCGACAACCAGATTGATGAGATCTTTGAGCAACCAATGCAACGAGTGATTGCAGCACTGCAAGAAGCCCACGAGGCGAATTGTCGGCGTATCGTCGTGGTCGTCCCAACAACAGGCATGTCT
>JBEDJE010000056.1:0-3133 GCA_041172985.1 Actinomycetota bacterium | reverse complement strand
GTCTGGTGGCGCTTGTTATGCGCCGCAAGCGGCTTTGGCTGAATCGGCACGCATCTTGGTGAAATCGGCAGCGCGTCAATGGGGATCGACCGGGATCACAGTGAATGCGGTTGCTGTTGAACCTCATTGGTTTGCAATCGATCCGAGTATTTCTGGCCCTGTCGCTATTGCCCCTCGTTCATTGAGCAACGAAGTAAGTCCTGTCGGAGTCGTTACTTGGCTGTGCAGTGAAGCATCCCAAGATGTCACGGGCCAAACGATCGTGTGCGACGGGGGGCTGTGGATGTGAGCGTTCGCCGATTAGAAAATCGTGTGGCCATTGTGACGGGGGCAGGTCAAGGGGTCGGTGAGGGAATTGCTCGTCGACTTGCTCAAGAAGGAGCAACGGTTGTTGTCGCGGCGCGTCGTGCAGAAACTGGTGACCCAGTTGTTGAATCGATTCGCGCTTTAGGTGGACGAGCCGTATGCGTCGTTACCGATGTGTCGGTCTCAGAATCTGTTGATGCGTGTGTCGCAAGTACTGTTCAGCAATTCGGTCGCCTCGACATCATGGTGCACAACGCATTCATGGGCGGGATTCCCCACAAGTTAGAAAAAGCGCAGATTGACAAGCACTGGACCTCAATGTCGCGCACCGGCGTGTGGGCCAGTTTGTTTTGTGCTCGCGCCGCGATGCCACACCTGGTTCAGTCTTCGGCGCGCGCCAATGGCGAAGGTGGAGGGCGACTGATTTTGATCACGTCACCGTCTGGCGTTGAAGGCAGCGCGAATATCCCGCTCTATTCGCCGGCTAAAGCGGCCCAGCGGGCGATCGCCAAGAGCTTGGCGCGTGAGTGGGGAGAATTTGGGATCACGGTGAATTGCATTGGTCCAGTGGCCGGCAGTCCAGCGCTATTGACGGCGTTCGATCGCAACCCAGCGTTACAACAAGCCATCGAGGCACGTACGCCTCTTGGTCGCGTTGGCGATATCACCGACGACATTGGCTCGGTCGCTCTCTTCCTTGCGAGCGATGATTCTTCGTTTGTCACCGGTCAAACCATCATCTGCGATGGTGGATCGTTCTTAGGTTTGTAATAGAAATTTAGTAACACGAAAGGCACGACCATGATTCGACTCGTCACTCTTCTGAAGCGCAAGCCCGGAACAACTCATCAAGAATTTCTTGATTACTGGTTCAATATTCACGGACCATTGATCAAGAATTGTTCGGCGGCAAAATATGTTCGACGTTACGAACAGCATCCAGCCGTATGGCCCGCCGAAGGTAGCCGTCATGAGCCAGCGTTTGACGGAGTCACGATTCAGATTTTTGACTCTGCTGATCAGTTCAACGCCCACATGAGCGAGCCAGACTTCCCGTCAGTCATGGAAGACATTGAAAAGTTTATGGACTCGTCAAACATTCAGTGGATTCTCACTGAAGAACCAAATCTCGTCATCGATAATTGACCCTGAGTCAGAAACATCTACAGTTTGGTAGAGCAACGCACCAGTGTGCGTTGAAGGGGGAGTTATGAAGAAGTACCCAATTGAACTTGGAACCTTGTTGTTCACGATGGTCGAGCCCACTAAGGGTCACGAAGTTGAATACAACCGCTGGTACGAACGCGATCACTTTTATGGTGGCGTACTTGTTGGCGCGTACTCCTTCGCCGGCGATCGTTTTGTCTCAACCCGTGATCTCAAGGCCCTGCGTTATCCCGCTGATTCGCCAATGAGCCCAGATCCGATGTCGGGTTCGTACCTTGCCATCTACTGGGTACTCAAGGGCCACCACGACGATTGGAATCGTTGGAGCGTCGACACGGTTAAGAATTTGCATGCCACTGGCCGTATGTTCGCTGAGCGTACGCACATTCACACGCAGTTGTATGACAACCAGTGGTCAATGACTCGCACTGAAACCACCACCAACATTGAACTTGCACTTGACCGCGGTTACCCCGGCATCATCGTCAACGTTGGCGAGTTGAACGAAGGCGTAACCCATGCTCAGATGAGCGAATGGATGCAAAACAATTGGGCACCGCGCGCGTTCTCATCATCGTGGGGACCTGATGTCTTCAACTACTCAACATTGTTGCCATTGTTAGATGATGCTCCGCCAGACGTACCTCGTGTACCGAAGGCTGATCAACGTTTCATGCAAATCCATTTTGTTGATCACGATCCTGCAGCTGAATGGAAAGACGGTTACGCAAAGTTTGGTGCCGATCTTGAATCAAGCGGCCTTGCCAAGCATTTGTGGACAAGCCCATTCAAGAACACTGTGTTCGGGACCGACACTTACACCGACGAGTTGTGGTGAGTTCGGTGGAGCAAATCACTGGCAAGAAGATTTTGGTCACCGGCGTTACTGGTTGGGTGGCTGGCCCACTTGCTGAATCATTGGCGGCTCAAGGCAACACTGTTTATGGTGCTGCACGTTTCAAAGATCCAGATCAGCGTCAACCATGGCACGACAAAGGTGTTCAGACGGTCAGCATTGATTTAGCAAAAGGCAATCTTGATGAAGTGCCGGCTGATCTTGATCTCGTTTTGCACTTTGCTGTAGCCAAGAGCAATAACTTCGAGGAAGCATTTGCTTCAAACGCGCATGGCAGTGCTGACTTGATGGAAGTTGCGGCAGCGCGCAGCGACAAGTTGTCGTTCTTCCACTGTTCGTCAACTGCGGTGTACGAGCCCAAGCATGGTGAAGCTCGTAAAGAGACCGATCTCTTAGGTGACAGTCATCGTCCGATGCCAGGCATGCCCACCTACAGTATTTCAAAGATCGCCGGCGAAGTTTTGGTGAAGCACACCGCAAAGCGACTCGGCGAAAGCGACTCGGCGTTCCGACGGTGATCGCTCGGCTCAATGTTCCTTATGGCGATGCGTACGGTTGGATGTCATTTCATTTGATGATGATGGAACGCAATATCCCTGTACCGGTTCACGTAGATCAACCAACGACATACACCCCAATTCACGCCGATGACATCAATCGCAGTATTCCGTATCTCCTTTCGTACGCGAATACTGGTGCAGAAATTGTGAACTGGGGCGGAGATCAGTTGGTGTCAATCGAAGATTGGTGTGAAGAGATGGGTCGACTGACCGGGATTGTGCCGACGTTCAATCCGACTATGGC
>JBEDJE010000055.1:0-5749 GCA_041172985.1 Actinomycetota bacterium | reverse complement strand
TATCGCTATGTTGTTTGGCTATCGCTTACCGTTTTCAACTCCCAAACTAGAAACGGGTAAGCGCGATCAGACAATTGCATCGATGTATATCTTTGGTCTGGCTTATGCAGTTGCTTCAATCGGTTGCACCCTTGGACCATTTTCGGCCACGGTCTTAGGCACCATTGATACTGATGGTTTCTTCCAAGGAGTTGTCGCTGTCGCGTTGTATGGCATCGCCATGTCACTACTCATCACCACTTTGACTGTCACGCTCGCACTGGCCCAAGGTGGCTTACTGAAATCTCTGCGCACTGGCATGACTTACGTAGAAACTGCTTCAGCAGTCGTGATGATTCTTTCGGGCCTTTATCTCTCGTGGTATTGGTTCAACGACATCCGTGACAAATACGATGACGACCTCACGGGCCGTGTCTTGAATTGGCAAGAGCGAATCGCTCAATACATTGACAACAATCGTCTCGTCCTCGCAATCGTATTTGCAGTCATCGTTGGCTCGGCGCTGACATATACGTTCGTTTCCCGACGTCGTGACTTAGAACGAAGTTCGTAAAACTTCATGTTCAAAGAACTCCTTGACCATCCTGATGTTGAAGAAGTCCTCACTCTGCGTGGACACGACATTCCCCTAGATCAGCGCATTGGTTTCATGGCCTATCACGGTGGTGGTCTTGAAGAAATGACTGAAGTCATTGCGATGCAGGCCGCTGAACGTAGCGGAACGAGTTACTACGGAGTCCATCAGCCCAAAGGTATGGAGCGTCATATCCCGTCCATTGAAGTTTCACCCGATGCCTCAATACGACTTCAGAGTTTCATCGAACACGTACACACGGTGATCACCATTCACGGCTTCGGTCGACAGGGCTATTACTCGTCTTTGTTGCTCGGTGGGCAACATCGAATATTTGCCCAGCATGTCGGTACGCATTTGCGCGAGCATCTTCCGGCATACAAAGTCATCACCGATATCGATGAGATCCCCAAAGAGCTTCGTGGGCTTCATCCACGAAACCCCGTGAATTTGCCACTAGGTACTGGCGTCCAGATTGAACTGCCGCCGCGTGTGCGAGGAACGACTCCCATGTTCTGGGATTGGGAAGGGCCATCATTGCCCCCACACACTGAATCGTTAATCAACGGACTAGTCAGCGCCGTCAACGCGTGGACTACGACAACGTTACGGAGCTAAACGCTCAATGACCCAGTCTTGGGTGACATCATCGCGTCGATAACGAAAACGATCATGCAATCGGTTTGGTCGGCCCTGCCAAAATTCAAAAACTTCGGGCACGAGCAACCAGCCACCCCAATGCGGTGGGCGTGGCACCTCGGCTCCACCAAACTTTTCGGCAAACTCGGTGTGCCGTTGATTCAGAACATCACGACCTTCAATGACTTCGCTTTGCGGCGAAGCCCAAGCACCTAATTGACTATCGCGGGGACGCGAAGCAAAGTATGCATCGCTTTCATGGCGCGGCAACATTTCAATACTGCCCCGTACCCGCACCTGCCGATGCAAACCAATCCACGGGAATACTGCGCTCGCAACAGGGTTGGCATCAATCTGTTGACCCTTGGCGCTGTTGTAATTTCCGAAGAATGTCAAACCATCATCATCAAATCCGCGAACTAGAACAATGCGCGAGTCTGGCATTCCTTCTGCATCAATCGTGCTGACGGCCATCGCATTTGGTTCAGCCAATTCGGCCTCGACTGCTTCGATATACCAGGCATGCCATTGCTGAATTGGCGACTCATCAAGATCGTCAAAATCTAGTCCTGCGGTTTCGTATTGGATACGACGGTCGCGCAGGTTCATGTTGATCAGATCTTCGGACTGATGTGCTCTAGTCCACGCATGTACTGACGAAGCACCTGAGGAATGATCACGCTGCCATCAGCCTGGCGGAAGTTCTCCATGATTGCCGCCCATACACGAGGAACAGCAAGTGCTGATCCATTAAGAGTATTCGCAATATGCGTACCCTTTTCACCAGCTTTGCGATAACGAATATCGGCACGTCGACCTTGATAATCGCTAAACCAGGAGACTGACGAAACTTCGAGCCAGTTATCGCAACCAGGTGCGTAGACCTCGATGTCAAAACTGCGGTGATGACTTTGACCCATGTCGCCAGTGCAAATTTCAATGATGCGATATGGCAATCCCAAGCCAGCAATCAATCGCTCAGCCCGATCGCGCAATTCAATCAATAGTTCGTCAGCAGTTTCGGGGGTACTCAAGGCAAAAATTTCAACCTTGTCGAATTCGTGTGCACGAAGCATTCCGCGTGTATCGCGACCAGCCGACCCAGCTTCACGGCGATAACACGACGAATATGCCATCAAACGCAACGGCAGTTGAGACTCTTCTAAAACTTCACCGGCGTACATAGAAGTTAAGGGAGCTTCAGCAGTTGGGATACACCACAAATCATCACGTTCAATGGCGTAAGCGTCTTCGGCAAACTTTGGTAGTTGGCCAGTTGCAGTCAGTGTCGCAGTAGTCACCAAAGAAGGCGGACGAATCTCTTCAAACGCATCAGCATTCATGTCGAGCGCATATTGACAGAGTGCACGAGACAGCATGGCTCCTGCTCCGCGCTGCATGGTAAACATTGCGCCGCTCAATTTGACCGCACGTTCGTTGTCAAGAATTCCCAGACTGTCGGCAATTTCCCAGTGCGGCATGCGCTGATGTTCAGCAAAACTGGACGGCATTTGATTCGGACCAATTACCAATGGATTGTCATGATCACTTGCACCATCGGGAGCATCAGCATGAGGCAGGTTTGGCAAACGCAACATGACATCGCGCAGTTGGCCCTGAGCTGTTTCAAAAGATTCGACTAAAGACTTTTCATCATCACCGAGTGAGCGACTTTCGGCTTGAAGTTTTTCGGCTTCGTCGTTGTCGCCATTGCGACGAGCGGTTCCGACCAATTTTGAGAGTTCGTTGACTCGAGCACGAATAGTGTCACGACGAGCCGTGATATCTCGAACTTGTTCATCAAGGCTGATCGCAGTATCGAGTTGAACAAGAAGCTCGGGCTTGCCACGGCGAGCAAGAGCAGCCTTCACCAGTTGGGGGTCATTGCGAAGTAAGCGGACATCAATCACAGAATCCTCAGGTTATCCCGACGGCCGTAGCCCGCCCCTACGACTAAAGTCAAAGACGTGGCTGTAGACGTTCCGTCGTTCTCTCGTATTGACCGTGGTGAGCCCACGTTGGTCGTCGACCATCTCACGGTGCGGTACGGCGATCTTGTCGCCGTTGACGCGGTCTCGTTTTCGGCTCGGGCCGGTCAGGTCACCGCCGTCCTTGGCCCAAACGGCGCAGGGAAAACCAGCACCATCGAAGTCTGTGAGGGCCTCCGGCGTGCCTCGTCAGGTCAGGTACGCGTTTTAGGGTTCGACCCCACCAAGGACCATCGGGCGTTGGCTAATGAAATGGGAGTCATGCTCCAAGAAGGCGGCATCTACCCCAGCGCCCGTCCCATTGACGTGGTTCGGCAGTACTGCGGTTTGTATGCCAGCGGAAAGAGCCAAGTCGCTAACCCCCAAGAACTCATCGATCTCGTTGGTCTTACCGATCGCCAGAAGACCTCATGGCGGCGCTTATCAGGGGGCGAAAAGCAACGACTGTCCCTCGCCTTGGCTCTTGCATCGCAACCCCGAATCATCTTTCTTGACGAACCCACCAGTGGGGTTGATGTCAATGGTCGAACCACGATTCGCGAGATCATTCGTCGCCTCGCCGATCAAGGGGTCACTGTTATTCTGGCGACCCACGAACTCGACGAGGCCGAAAAGATCTGCGATCGCGTCGTCATTTTCAACAAGGGCAAAGTGCTTGTTGAAGGCACCCTCGACGATGTGCGCAAAGCTCGACGTACCGTGCGGCTACGTACCGTACGCCCTCTTCTTCTTGATGACATGCCTGACAATCTTGCAGGGTGGCTCGTTGAAGATGCCCCGTGCGATTACAGCATTGAAGACGCTCCTCAAGGACTCATCGCCGCACTTGCTGTTTGGTTATCTGAACGTGGAATTGACGTGGTCGAACTTCGAACGGGTATGGCCAGCCTCGAAGATGTGTTCAAGAAGCTGACCGGAGGAGCATCGTGAAAGTTTCCTCAAGTCCATTCCGTGCCCAACTGCGCGCCGAATTGCAGATATTGGCCCGCAACGGTGAGCAACTTCTTTTAACACTCATCATCCCCGTCATGCTGTTGGTTTTCTTCGGGACGACTGATGTTTTACCAACCGGTTTTGAAGACCACATGGATTTCTTGACGCCGGGCATTATCGCGCTCGCCATTATGAGTAGTTCAATGGTCAGCCTTGGTATCGCTACGGGCTTTGAACGTAGCTACAAAGTCTTAAAACGATTAGGAGTCACTCCACTTGGTCGACCCCGTTGGCTAGCCGCCAAAATCGTCACGGTTTTATTGATGCAGATCATCCAACTCATCATTTTGATTCCGGTGGCGTTGATACTCAATTGGCAAGCCAATGACGCGCGTTGGTTGCTCGCAATTGGTGCCGTAGCCACAGGAAGTATCGCCTTCGCTGGCCTTGGCCTATTGATCGCCGGACGCTTACGCGCCGAGATCAACCTTGCCGCGCAAAATGGCCTTTATCTACTGCTCCTTCTGCTTGGCGGCATGGTGGTGCCATTCGACAAACTGCCCGAACCTGTTGCAGCAGTTGCCAAATGTCTTCCTTCTGGTGCGCTAGCTGATGTTCTGCGCGATGCCCTGGTTGGGCAAGCCGATCGTCCCGGAACATCGTGGATTGTTTTGGGCATTTGGGCATTATTAACCCCGCTTCTAGCCGCCAAAACTTTTCGCTGGGAATAAGTGCCACCACTGCCCTTCATCAATTCATCTGAATTTCAGTATCTGAGGCTCAAAAAATTCACTCAACCGTGATTGACTAATCTCTGTGACAAAGCTCCCTGATCAACTATTGAAACGAGCAGCGATTCATGCGGCTTTAGGCGAACCAGCCCGCCTAGCAATCATTGATGAACTTTCCTTCAGCGATCGTTCCCCTCGCGACCTCGGATCACGATTGCAAATTCCCTCGAATTTGCTTGCTCATCACCTTGACACTCTTGAAAACATCGGACTCATTCTTCGTTCAACGTCGTCTGGTGATGCTCGCCGTCGCTATATAAGACTGGCCCCCTCAAGCTTGCACTTAATCGCACCTCGTCGCTCGTCCCCCCGCAAACCATTGTTTTTTCTTTGCACACAAAATTCCGCCCGCTCACAATTAGCTGCAGCGATTTGGCAAACACGAACTGGGCAGCCAGCAAAATCTGCGGGAACTCAACCAGCATCCCAAATTCATCGTCAGGCTATTTCTGCGGCCAAGCGCCACAAGATTGAACTCAATGACATTGCGCCAACGGCGATCGGAAAAATCCCGCGGAATGTCCAAGTCGTCACGGTGTGTGACCTGGTCCATGAAGAACTACGTGCACCTTTTGATTGGTGGCACTGGTCAATCCCCGACCCAGTGCCGAGCGGAAATGCCAAGGCATTTGACGCAGTCATCGCCGAACTCGAAGGACGCGTGAATCAAGTCATCAACTCAACGGTGACAGAAAAAGGAGTGAAGTCATGACAACTCGCATTGGAATCAATGGTTTTGGACGTATCGGACGCCTCGTTGTGCGGGCTTTACGTGACCACCCTTCACTGCAACTTGTGCATATCAACGAAGTCAAAGGTGGGCC
>JBEDJE010000054.1:0-5768 GCA_041172985.1 Actinomycetota bacterium | reverse complement strand
ATGGTTTTCTTGGGCGCAACGCCGCACGATCGCAATCTGGCGACAGCTGCTCCCAATCACTCAAACAGGGTCTTCTACGACGAAGAGTGTATGAGTACTGGTATCTCGCTTTACAGCGCAGTTGCTCTGCGACATCTATCAGGCGTTTGAGTTTGGTCCCGCTGGATAGCGAGCTTCACCCAAAACCATTTCCATCGCAGGTTCAATATTTGGTCCACGGCGTAAGTGATGTCCACCATCGGCACTAATACATGTACCGGTAATCCACGAACTGTCGTCACCCAACAAGAAGCGCACAAGTTTGCCAATATCTTCGGTGCTACCAACGCGACCTAACGGCATTTGTTCCAAGTAGTCATTCAAGATCACATCGAGTGTCATGATGCCTTCTGTTGCGTCGGTAGGTACGAGTCCTGGTCGTACTGCGTTGGCGCGAATGTTCCGACAACCTAATTCGTCAGCGGTTTGACGGATCAACATTTCAAGTCCGGCCTTTGAAACGTCATATGGAGTCATAAAGCGATGTGTCACTGGTCCAGCGATTGACGAGACGGCGACAATTGATCCGCCACCGTTAGCCGACAAATAACTCACTGAATGCTTAATGGTGAGAAATGCTCCGGTGAGATTGGTACCGAGAATTCCGTTCCAGTCATCAAGCGATGTCAAGTGGATTGGTCCGCCACCGCCATACCCGGCATTGGCCACAACCATGGTGAACTTTCCGGTGGCGTTTGCTGCAGCACATGCTTCAGTCACGCTTTGTTCACTCGTGACATCGCAGGCAACAGTCAGAACCTGAGCTCCGCCTTCGGCGATCGAGCGCAATTCAGCCGCCGATGTTTCAAGGCGTTCGACATTGCGAGCGGCCAACATCACTGTCGCTCCATCGCGCACCAGTTCGCGAGCGCAACCGAGGCCAATGCCCGATCCACCTCCGGTAATCAGTGCAACTTGGCCGGTCAAAGGATGAGGATTACGCGCAGAAGACATGCAGAGATCGTGTCACATTCACCCCAACTCTTGGCAAGCCACCCACATCAACGTGTGGGAAAACATCACGGGCGAAAACAGCGGTATTTCAGATTCCCTATTTTTGTATTACAATATTCCAAACTTCAGATTCACCCCGCTGCCCTCAAACATGGGCAATCAGACAACGAGATTCAACATGCACTGCACTTCGCAAACCACCACTTTCATATCGACGACTCCGATGGGCAGGATCGAATTTTGATCATCGGACCAAACATTGAAGGGAATTTTCTTGAACTCATAGGAGTCATTACGCAGAACCACGAACTGCTCATCATTCATTCCATGTCCCTTCGCCCACAATTTCATCCTCTCTTGGAAAGGTAACCATCCATGAAGAAAGCGAATTCTCAGTACGTGTTAAAAAGCGGCCGAGTTATCAACGACCGCGAACTCGAAATCATGTCGGAAAAAATCGAGCATGAACAGTTCGAGCTGTCCCAGTTCAAACGACTCAGAGGTCGACCACGGCTCGGGAAAGACCCTTCCGTTATTGTCCCAGTCAGACTGAATGCCGATCTAGTTGATGAGTTAGATCTTCGAGTCAACGATTCAGGTCAAACTCGTAGCGAAGTTATTCGACTCGCTTTGAAGAACTACCTTGCTTCCTAGATCAAACAATATGTTGAGTATTCGCTCCATGCGCACCAGACAAGGCATCATAGATAGATGAATCAGCAGACATCGCCGCTCTCAGGAATTCGAGTTCTTGACCTGACGCGAGTTCTTGCTGGTCCACACTGCGGCCGCATGTTGTGCGACTACGGCGCCGAAGTCATTAAGGTCGAACCTCCTGAAGGCGATCTCACCCGATTCTCGAGTCCACGGGTTGGATCACTCGCGACATATTTCATTCAACAAAATGCCGGCAAGAAATGCATGAGTCTCGATTTATCAACACCCGAAGGCGCCGACATTTTTCGCCGTCTTGCGGCAGAGAGCGATGTTGTTCTTGAGAACTATCGCGCTGGTGTCATGGATCGGCTCGGGCTTGGATACGAGACCCTGGCAAAGATCAATCCCCGACTCATCTACGCGTCAATCAGTGGTTACGGAGCCGATGGTCCGTGGGTTCATCGGCGGGCGTACGCAACGGTGATTGGTGCCGAAAGTGGGATGACCCGAATGCAGGGTGACGCTCGCGGTGGTAACTATTCGAACGACCCGTGGTCACATGCCGACACCTACACCGCTCTTGAAATGACAACAGCAATTCTGGCGGCACTGTTCAGCCGTGAGCGGTCAGGACAAGGTGAACGCATTGATGTCTCCATGGCCGAGACCATGTTGTACGTCAACGAACACGTACACGATGAGTTGTACAACGGAACCGTCGACCCAAATTGGATTCGCTCGTTTCAGCCAGGCGACTACCCCATCATGCAGGTAGCTGATGGCAGCACTGTCGTCATTAGTGGTCACCCAGCAGAACGCGGGACTTTTGAAATCATCGTCAACACCATGGATCGGCCTCATTTGTTATCCGACTCTCGATTTGCCGATGTGCAGTCGCGTTTGAAGAACCTCGGCGCACTTCAAGATGAAATGCGGGCCTGGGCATTGACCCTGCCAACCGCGCAAGCATTCGAAGATCGTTGTGCCCAATTTGGTTTAGCAGTTGGTGTGATGCGCAGCGTCCGCGAAATTGCAGAAAGCGATTGGTCAATTGCGCGTGGTGCCATTTCGACAGTTCCCGATCGAATTGGAGGCGAAGTACGCATACCGAATGCTCCGTGGCACTTCACGCACAGTCAGGTTGGAACTTCTGGCGAACCGCGCTATCGCGGCGAAGATAATCGCAATGTGCTTCGCGACATTTTGCATCTGAGCGAAGATGAAATCGACGCTCTCGAAACTCACAACGTGTTATCAAGTCGTCTTCCGAAAAAGTAGTTAGGCATCAAGCCCGGTGGGTTGCTGTATGACATCAGTTCCCATGAATCGAACCATCGGTGGCAATGTTCGTGCCAAAACTGGGCCGGTCAATATCACAAAGAGAATCGTGCCGATGCCTATTTGTCCGCCAAGCAAAATGCCGGCGGTGACGACTACTGCTTCAATGCCCCATCGACCCACTTGCATACTCAAACCTTTGTCATTGAGACCAAGCATCAGCAACTCCATCGGGCCGGTGCCAAGGGTTGTTGCAACTCCGATTGAAATCGCGAAGTACAGCAGTGCCATTCCACTCATCATCATGACGACGCGCCACAACATCATCGTCGGCTCAGGCATATTCGGTAGAACAATATTGACTACTTGACCAACCAAGACGGTGCCAATCAATGTTCCCCATGTTGGCGGACGCTTCACAGCTATTGCGAACAGTGTGAAAAGTGCTCCGCTAATCCACCCCATCGTTCCAACACCGATATTGAGCTGCTTGGCACCACCAGTTGAGAAGACATCAGCAGGTGCTACCCCAAGTTTTGCCGACACCATCATTGAAATACCAGTACCGACCATCACGATCGCCGACAACAATGCAACTGCCCGAAAACGAAACGACTTCTTCACAATTGTCGTTTCGCTCTGGGTCACTCGCCCACACTAGGTGCTGAGGGTGTTGAGTTAGATCTTTTTGGGTGGACGTGGGAAGAAAGGACTCGTTCGCGCAATATAGGCGTCATATCCTTCGCGGCGCTTCTTCAATGACTTCTCGAGCAAAGTCACTCCGCTCACTCGTCGCAAGAAGAATGTCATGACTGCAGCACCAATGAAACCCCACGCGCCACTTCCGGTTTCGGCCGCAACGATCGCGATGCCCCACCAGACGCACGAGTCACCAAAATAATTTGGGTGCCGCGTGAATTTCCACAAGCCTTGATCCATCACTTTGCCAGCATTGTTGCTGTCGCTCTTAAATCGAGCAAGTTGTGCATCACCGACAACTTCAAAGAACAGCCCGATCAGATACACCGCAATACCGATGAACGCAATCACTCCTACTTTTGGTGTCGAGTCGTGTTGACCGATTTGAACAGGGAGCGAAACAATCCACATCAATGTTCCCTGTAAACCGAAAACAGTCACCAAACTGATGATTGGGAACCGAGGACCCCAGTGCTTACGCATTGCGCGATATCGGAAGTCTTCACCATGTCCCGAGTTGCGCCACAAGAGATACAAGCCAAGTCGCAATCCCCACGCCGTTGTCATCACAGTCAAGATCCATTGGCGAGCGTCGTCGCCTTCGGCAACGGCACGTGAAATCCATGCCACCAGTACAAAACCGAGACCCCACACAATGTCAACGATGGATGCATTCTTTTTGATCAAACTGACAATCCAAGTTGTGACCATCAAGGCAACAATTCCAATAGCCGAACTCAACATCACTTCACCCATGATGATTTCCCTTCATCTCACTTAATTCTGTTTCTGAGTACTAGTGCCTCATCGACTTCGCGATCCATGCGCATCCACTCACTATCTAACCACTTCGTCATCTCATTGGTATCGACTTGTGAAGTAATCGGGACAGCGAGACGTTCAACCCGACGCAAATGAAATCGAATGGGGGGCATTCGAGAAGAGATTCCCCGCAAGATTCCGCCAAAAGTGTCAAGACCTTCAAAGCCAACGTGCCACGCAAAGACGACATCTGCACTCGGACAACCTCGCAACATCGCTGCAGCACCAGCTGGTCGGGGTGGAAGCAAATGTTTCATCCCTTGCATGCGTTGGGCACGTTCAGCATCAACAACCGCGATTTTCTCTAAAGCTCGGTCGCGCTTCTTTTTGTTAGCTCGTGTTCCTTCAGGAAAAATGATTCCGACCGTTGACTCATCAATTCCGGTGACTAATTCTTCAAGTGCGAGCAACTCAGGAGTTGAATCGGTCGCTTGACGATCTAAAAAGTGATTCGGCAAACGCTGACCCACGACATCAAGACATGGATCAGCCAACAACTCACGTTTTAAGACATAACGCGGATTCATCTGTGCCAACGTTGTGACGACATACGCCGAGACAAGTGAGTCAGCCAGACTGGCGTGACGCGCAAACAGTAGAACTGGTCCGGGTTGCAAAGCATCAATGTTTTCAACCTCAACGGCAAAGCCGCATGTTGCTTTCAATGCCCGTAAAAGTCGATCGGCCCACCAACGTTGTAACGCGTAATGCTTCGGCAAGTTCTTGCTTTGTCCAGTGAGCCAATACAGCGCCGAACACACGACCCCGGCAGTTTCAAGCCACACCCAACAGACTGCAAATGACAAGAGTCGCGCCATCGGGAAACGCCATTTCAATCGACAGGCATCAATTACCAGCACGAGCGGCAACCACACGGGTATCGCCACTGTCAAGATCACCGCACCAAGAACCAGCCCAGGCATGCTGATGAGACGGCGCTTCATAGGACAAGCGTAGATCTCAATGGACCGTAGGGAGAGACGCAGAACCCGCCAATCAAGGTCTCATTAGGTCAAGATGGACGTATGAATTCTTCTGACACATCATCATGGACGCGGTCAAAGTCCTTTGCTTTGATTTTCGCCTTGTACGTCGTTGCCGTCGCGGGAGCGCTCGTCATTGCTAGCGCAATCGGAACAGACCACCCCGTCAAGGGACTCATCTGGGGATATGTCGCATCGGTCGTCTTTTTGTACATTGCCAGCCAAATCGTCGGTAATGGATCAACTTTCGACGCTTGGTGGAGCGTTATTCCTCCGAGCTTCGCCATCTGGTTCTGCATCGTGCTCGATGATCCTGGCAAGTTCTCCGATGCCGAC
>JBEDJE010000053.1:0-7251 GCA_041172985.1 Actinomycetota bacterium | reverse complement strand
AATCACGCGATCAAATAGTTCTCCGATCTTGCCGGCCCCACCGCCCCCTGTTGCCCAAGCAATGACCAAGAGTGCGATGAGCGCGGCTGCAAGCATGACGAGTGCGTATTCGGAAGTGGCTTGTCCAGAATCTCGTTTGTCGCTGAACGGCGTTGTGAGAGCTAGAACAAAAACATATAGACGTTGAAATATTTGAGTCATAAGAAACTTTCGTGTGAAGTTGGCGAGGCACTCATACAGAGATGTTGAGTTGCGACAGGGTGCCAGCGATTGTTGGCACGATGATCAAAATGACAAACGATGGCAAAATGCACATGACGAGAGGAAGCGAGAGACGAATAGGAAGCTGTCGTGCTTCTGTTTCGGCCCGTCGTCGTCGGTTGAGCCGGACTTCGTTGCCGAGTTGAAACAGCAGATTTTCAACAGGGATACCGAGTTGATCGCCAGAGATGAGAACCTCACACATTGATTGACTCACAGCACCAATTTCGCTTTGGAGTAAACGAATCGCGTCAACGAACCGTTCTCCTTCATCAATACGTCGTGCTGCGGCGATGAAGTGTGGACGCAGGACACCGGGTGCATGTTGACCCAAGAAATTGATGGCTTGAGCGGGTGAATAGCCCGCTCGAAGAGCCGCGATCAAGAGGTCAATGCATTCGGGGAATGCTTCTACGATTGCTCGATCTTGCTTGAAGGCGATGCGCTGTTTCGCTCGCTTCCACAAGAAGAACAGACCGATGAGACCGAAAATGATGATCATGCGCGCACCATTTTGTGGGTCCAAGTGCGACCGACAAAGTTAAGACCGATTCCGATCGTCAGACATGCCCAACCCAGCGGGGTCGCCAGTAAGACATGGCGAACTGCCGAACTGTCACTCAAGATCCAGACACCACAGAGAACTGGCAACCACGTGATCATACGTATTGATGCCGTGGCCGTTGCTGCTTGTGTCTGTCGCTCAACTTTGGCCTGTGAGCGATCAAGAAGAGTGTCAATCAGACAATCAAGTTGTTGTGCAATGTCGCCGCCAACTTCGCTCGCAAGAGCAATGACATGCAACGTCATCACGACATCAGAATTCTCGGCTGACTCAGACAAGACATCAAGAATCTTGTGACAAGCGGCGTTGAGCGCGATACCCCGACTCATCAAGTTGTGAAGTTGAGCGAATAAGTCGCAGGGTTGTTGAGTCATGGAAATTTGGAGAGCAGTAGCTAGCGATAAACCAGATCGCACACTGCGACTCATTGACGACAATGCATTAATGAGGTTGCTGTTTCCGTAGATGTCATTGTTGATCAGTCGTCGCCGTGTCTGACGTCGGGTCATGAAGTAGTGAACTCGTGATTTACGCATCATGATGTCGGTACAGGTATTCGATACGTGGCTGATGAGAACCTTTAATGCTGTCTGGTACAACTTTGGCGATGTGAACGATGCAACGCTTTCCGTACGGACGGCGGCACATATGAATGACTATGTCAATAGCCGAATCGACCATGTGGCGCGCATCTTGCAGAGTCCAACCTGGTGCGGCTTGCATAGTTAGCAGATCAAGTCGGTGCAAACCATCTACAGCCGAATTTGCGTGCAGGGTCGCTAGGCATCGAGAATGACCGGTGTTCATGGCCTGAACAAGGGTGAGTGCTTCAACTCCGCGTACTTCTCCGACAATCAATCGATCGGGTCGAAGGCGAAGTGCCGATCGCAGAAGATCATCTAATGAAACTTGGCCTCGACCTTCGGCGGTCGCCACACGAGATTCAAGGCGAACAACATGGGGATGTGAAATCACAAGTTCATGCGTGTCTTCAATAACGATAATGCGTTCGTTGATTGGGTCGTGATCGTCATCGCGCGAAATGAGTGACGAAACTAGACACGACTTACCCGATCCAGTTGCGCCAGTAATCAAAATGTTGTTGTTCGATTGAGCGAGTTCGCGCAATAACTCGTGTAGCAAATCTCGATCAAAGTCATCGCAGAAGTCGACGAGAGGGAAAGCTTGTTGGCGAAATAGTCGAAATGCTGCAGTTGTTCCGTGAACTGCGATTGGGTGGATGACGGCGCACACTCTGGTTCCATCAGGAAGTCGGGCATCAACAATGGGAGAGAGTCGGTCGAGTCGTCGGCCGAGCGGAGTCAGGATTCGCTCAATTGCAATATCAATTTGTCCAGGGTGAAGATCGTCGCCCCGAACTAATTGCCCCGAACGCTCAACCCATACCTCGGTGGCATTGTTGATCAAGATGTCTGTGACTGTGGGATCGCTGAAGTACTCGTTGAGTTGTGCCGGTAAGAGTTGCGATCTCATGGGTTTACTTCACGCGATACCAGCGGCGCGAGTACGCGGTGTAGCGAATCTGGCAAGCGTGATTTCAGTAATCCAGAATCGACACGGCGTGAGATTTCACTGGTGTACGGAATTTCGGCAACACACGTCAGTTTCAGTACCGACTCAACATCTCGAGATGTGAGGACTCGATCTGGTTCGTTGACAACAATGACACCAGAAAAAGCTGTCTCTAGATCAACGGCGCGCCGAAGAGCCAAGTAACAAGGTCGGATAACCAAATAGCAATTGTCGACGATCTCTTGCAGAGATAATGGAACATCTGCTCGACCGAGATCAACGATGACGTTGCACCCCTCGGAATGTTTGAGAGAAAGGGCTCGTGAGAGTTTGTCCCACGCATTGGCATTCAGAGTTTCAAAATCGAAGGTTCCGGTTGGCGCGAGATAAAGATTGTCATGGCACAAACTGATGATCTCATCAAATTCGCGATACGTCATGCCGTTAGCCCAATCGCTGAGTCCAATGGGAGGTTGGGGGAGTCCCAAGATGGCAGCTTGATCACCAGCGAGATCAACTAACAGAGTTGGGGTTGTACTTGAACTGACAATGGCCAAACTGGCGGCCACGACCGATGTGCCGATACCACCTTTGGGCGACGACAGAATTGTGAACATAGAACCTCGCTGAAAATCCTGATGGAAAATGTGTTGACGGCGAAGTGTGGGTGTGCACACCGCGTTTGAGGTGACTACCCTCAATAGTGGAGGTGTCCGGGTACCTGGTGGGCTCCGCCGCCTTCAAAGCGGTTGGGACGAGCGAACCTCGTCCGGCGGGTTCGATTCCCGTCCACCTCCGCCACAATCTTTTTCTAGGGAGAAAACATGTTGTTCAAAGTGCGCAAGATCGTCACGATTGTTGAAGAGATTTTTCACGATCATTCATCTGGAGTCAACGGACCTCTCCCTGCGGTACCCGCTATAAAAGGCGCAGTGGCAGCAGTTGTCACGAATCCCTACGTGGGCAAGTACGTCGACGATCTCAGCCCAGCAGTTGATGAACTGCGCGCACTCGGTGAACGGCTCGGCAACATTTTGATCAGTCACCTGGGTGGCGATGCTTCAAAGATTGATGGTTATGGCAAAGGAATCATTGTTGGTTCGGCTGGCGAAATTGAACACGGCGCGATGTGGCATATTCCTGGTGGTGGTGGCATGCGTGCTGCACTTGGTAAGGGCACATCGATTGTTCCGTCAACAAAAAAAGTTGCGGGAATGGGAGCACGTCTTGATGTGCCGATCACGCATATGGATTGGAGTTACGTGGGCAGTCATTACGACGCGATCGAAGTCGGCGTTCCTGATGGACCCAAGCCCGATGAGATGGTGGTGATCTTGGCGATGGGTGTTGGTGGACGAGTACACGCTCGCCTCGCCGGTGGATTTACGTTGGCCGACCGTGGCAAGCCAGGAGTACCAGCATGAGCACGATCGCTTTCATCGGTATTGGTCGCATGGGTTGGCACATGGCGGCACACTTGGCCAAGGCTGGTCACGATGTCGTGGTGTGTGATGTTGTGCCAGGCATGGCCGACAAGTGGGTTGCCGAAAATGGTGGCGCTGCAGTTGCAAGCCCGGCCGATGCTATTCGTGGTCGCGAGTTTGTAATCACGTCGTTGCCCGCCGATCGCGAATTGTTTGCAGTTGCTGACGGAATCATTGCCGAACTTGCTGCGGGCACAGTATGGATTGATCACTCAACAACATCTGCCGAAGGTTCACGAGTTGTTGCGATACGAGTTACCGAAGTTGGATCGGCATTTTTGGATGCGCCAGTTTCGGGTGGCGTTGATGGTGCGCGTAACGGAACTCTCACGGTGATGGCTGGCGGCGATGAATCTGCTTTTGCGAAAGCCGAAACGGTGATGTCGGGTTATGCCGCGCGTATGACGTTGATGGGCGAGTCTGGTGCGGGCCAGATCACCAAGATGACCAATCAGATTTGTGTTGTCGGTGTGTGCCAAGCGTTAGCTGAAGGACTCGACTTTGCCGAGACTGCTGGTCTTGATGTGCAAAAAGTAATTCACGTGATGTTGCAGGGCTCATCGGCATCATGGCAAATGGCGAATCGTGCCGAGAAAATGTTGGCCGGTGAATACAACTACGGATTCTCGACCACGTTGATGCGTAAAGACATTGGACTTGTTCTCGATGAAGCAGCGTCAATGAACGTGCCGTTGCCAGTGACATCAATGGTTGGTCAGATGCTCGCTGAAGTCACCGCAATGGGTGGCGCACAGTGGGACTGGTGCAGTCTGATGGAGCGACAGCGCCGCCGTAAGTCTTAGACAGCGAGAAGGTCGCGAGCGCCAGTGTCGCTCGACGGGTGACGCAACTTGCTCATTGCACGAGCTTCAATCTGACGAATGCGCTCACGGGTGAGGTTGAAGTGTTCGCCAACTTCTTCAAGGGTGCGAGGTTCGCCCCGATCAAGACCAAAGCGCAACTTCAAAATCTCGCGTTCACGCTCGTCGAGCGGAGCCAAGAGTCGCTGAATTTCTTCGGGTAGCAACGAGGTGGCCGCAACTTCGAAGGGGCTTTCAGCTGAACGGTCTTCAACCACGTCACCAAGTTCGGCATCGCCGTCTTCACGAAGCGGTTCGCTGAGCGACAAAGGTTCGGCCGCGAAACGCAACGCTTCGGTGACCTTGTCTTCGGGCATTTCAACTTCGGCGGCGAGTTCACGCAATGTTGGCTGACGACCAAACTTCAGCTCCAGGCGTGAGCGAGCCTTCTGGAGACGAGCAAGCGTGTCTCCGGCGTGGACTGGGAGGCGAATGGTGCGACCAGTGTTGGCGATACCACGAGTAATGGCCTGGCGAATCCACCAAGTTGCATACGTCGAGAATTTGAATCCTTTACGCCAGTCGAATTTTTCAACGGCGTGCATGAGACCGAGGTTGCCCTCTTGAATGAGGTCGAGCAAGGGAAGACCAGAAGCCTGGTACTTCTTGGCGATCGAGACCACCAAACGAAGGTTTGACTGCACGAACGAACGCTCGGCGTTTTCACCATCTTTGATGAGGTTGCGCAGTTCGCGCTTCTTGGCAGGCGTGAGCGCCTTGCCTTCAGTAACTTCAGATTCTTCCTTAGCGGCCTTACCAGCTTCGATCTGCTTGGCAAGACGAACTTCGTCATCTTTGGTGAGCAATGTATATTGCCCGATGTCTGACAAGTAAAGACGTACGAGGTCTTCTTCATCACGATCAACGCGATCCTTGGCCACTTAAGAACCCCACTTCTCCCGAAATTGCAGTAGTGGCGGGAACGATACCGACCACAATGCCCGACACAACCACCAGCGCAAAGATTCCAAAAAAGTGTGGAAATATTGGTTGCCAAGACAGCGAGATTTATTGTCGGTAATCTAGGGAAAAGCGACTCGAACAAGCAGCAGCCGCAAATGATTCAGGTTGGGCCGCTCCCGATCAATCAACTCGTCGCGGAAATGAAGGCGCACTCAACGATGGCCCGACGACACCGTGGGTGCCGACCGGTCGCACGATGACAGTTGCTGGCACTGCCAGTGCAACTGCAGTTTTATTCGTTCTCTTACTCGCTGCCGCAGTTGTCGGTTGGCTTGGTGTTGATGCACCCGACGGTCAGGTGTACGAGTTCCCGGCATATGCCATCGGCGGATTGCTGGTCGGTTTTGGTTTAGCAATTTTCTTGTCATTCAAACCACATCTCGCCAAGTTCTTAGCTCCGGTGTACGCGATTGCCGAAGGCTTGTTCGTTGGTGCGATTAGCAAAGCGTACGAAACCTATTACGACGGCATTGTGGTGCAGGCTGCTGGTGCAACGATCGCGGTCTTCGCTGTCATGTTGACGATGTACAGCTTGCGTATCATCAAAGTGACCGATCGCTTCCGCCGCATTGTGATTGGTGCAACCCTCGGTGTTGCCTTGTTCTACGGAGTCTCAATGCTGATGAGCCTGTTTGGTGCAACCCCTCCATTTATTCAGTCAACAAGTTTCTTGGGTATCGGATTTAGTTTCTTAGTTGCTGGCTTGGCGGCATTTAACTTGGCCCTCGACTTCGACTTCATTGAACGCGGTTCAAAGCAAGGGATGCCCGAGTCAACAGAGTGGTACGCAGCATTCGGTGTGATGGTCACAGTCGTGTGGCTCTATCTCGAAATCTTGCGCCTGCTTTCCAAGCTTCGCGAGCGGTGACCAACACAAAACTGGGCGACGACCTTGATCGTCGCACCATCGTTATCTTTGTTGCGGCTCTGCTGAGTCTCTGGTTTGCACATTTCGGCCTTCGCTACGTGCCCGATACGTCAACACGTTTAGCCGAATTATGTTGGTGGTCCGGAACCCAGATCGTGAGCTACCTAATAGTGCCACTCATTGTCGTTTGGCTCGTTGGCTGGAAACCGAGTGACATTGGCTGGAAGTTCGGTGGTACGGCAAATCACTGCAAGTACTACGTCACACTTCTCGCGATCGCGATTCCTTTTGTCGTCATTGCGAGCACCACGGGTGAATTTCAAGAGCGCTATCCGTTGCTCGAGATTGGTCGCGGTCAACCTGACGCTTGGGCTGACCTACGCATCTGGTGGATCTTCTATGTGTTGCAATTTGTCGCGGTCGAAACTTTCTTTCGCGGATTTCTCGTTTTAGGTTTAGCAAAACGTTTTGGTCAAATGTCAATTCTCATTGCAACGATTCCGTATTTAATGATTCATTTCACGAAGCCACCCGTCGAAGCTTTGGCAGCAATCGTTGGCGGAATTGTGATGGGGTTCTTGGCATATCGCACAAAGAGTGTGTGGTGGGGTGTTGCTCTGCATGTCGCGGTTGCGGCACTCATGGATTTTCTATCGTTAGGGCACAAGGGTTTTATCTGGTGAACAAGGTGCCACAAGAAGCAATCGCCGTTGGTGT
>JBEDJE010000052.1:0-6314 GCA_041172985.1 Actinomycetota bacterium | reverse complement strand
GAAGCTGAATATGACATCGCTGATGTCATAGCTACTTTCCGCCACTTTGCAGCCCTGGGATTAAAGCAGCATGAACGCATTGTGGATGTGGGGCTTTCTCACGTTGATAGCCGCATCGTTCATGAACCTCTAGGTGTGTGTTCACTCATTGGTCCGTGGAACTACCCGCTTCTACAAATTGCTTGGAAAGTTGCACCAGCCTTAGTTGCAGGATGCTCATTCATTGTTAAGCCATCAGAGTTAACTCCACAAAGTGCTATTGCCCTTATGCGCGCTATTGAAGAGGCTGGCACACCTAAAGGTGTTGCTAACTTGGTACTAGGTCCAGGCTCTGTGGTTGGTAATCATTTAATTAATGATCCACGCGTTGACATGGTTTCTTTCACTGGTGGCTTAAACACCGGCCAAACAATTATGAAAGCAGCAGTTTCAACTGTGAAGCGCTTAGCCCTTGAGCTCGGTGGGAAGAATCCACATATTATTTTTGCTGATGCAGATATCGATGCAGCAACCGATAACAGATATTGATGCAGCAATTGATAACGCAGTCACTGCAGCCTTTTTGCACTCTGGCCAAGTCTGTTCTGCTGGAACACGTTTAATTGTTGAGCGCTCTATCCATGATCGCGTTGTTAAAGAGATTGTGCGCAGAGCTGGTCAGATTCGCTTGGGTGGACCAGAGGATTTAACGGCTGAAACTGGGCCACTTATTAGTAAGTCGCACCTAGAGGGTGTTACTAAGTATGTTGAAAAAGGTATTGCTGAAGGTGCCACATTATTAGTCGGCGGCAAGCGAAGCGAAAGCAGCGAACATGCCAATGGTTGGTACTACCTGCCAACAGTTCTAGATAACTGCAATACAAAGATGTTTTGTGTTCAAGATGAATCATTTGGTCCTGTCATGACAGTGGAAGTCTTTGATACCGAAGCCCAAGCAATTGCAATTGCTAATGACACCCCATTTGGTCTCTCAGGTGGTCTGTGGTCAAAGGATTCTGTCAAAGCTGCTCGCGTCGCCAGCGCACTTCGTCACGGAACAATCTGGGTTAATGACTTTGGCCCGTATCGCCCGGGGGCTGAATGGGGCGGATACAAGCAATCTGGCATTGGCCGTGAATTAGGTGAGCATGGTTTGGGCGAATACCTTGAAATCAAACACATTTGGACCAACAATGCTCCTAGTAAATCTGGTTGGTTCGCAGATGGGGGAGATGCATAAATGAATTCAGGCGCACCAATGATTTCTGTAAAGAATCTATGGAAAGTATTCGGCGCCAATGCTGACAAGGTAGTCGGCTCACCATTAGTTAATCTGACTCGACCAGAACTTCGTGCACAAACCGGTAACACTATCGCGGTCCGTGATGTTTCATTCGATGTTGCCCCAGGTGAAGTATTCGTTGTGATGGGTCTTTCAGGATCGGGTAAATCAACTCTACTTCGTTTGATGAATCGTCAAGAACAGCCCGAGCGCGGTGCGGTTTGGGTTGCCGGCAAAAACATCAACGAAATGGCTGATTCGAAAGTTCCGTACTTACGACGCAATATCGGCAACATCTTCCAGGACTACAAGCTCTTGCTCAACAAAACCGTCTTTGAAAATGTCGCGTTTGCCCTTGAAGTGATTGGGCGACCCAAGCACGTGATTCGCCAGCAAGTGCCCGCAGTTCTCGACCTTGTTGGTCTCTCCGATAAAGAAGACCGCTTCCCGCATCAATTGTCGGGTGGCGAACAACAACGTGTTTCAATTGCGCGAGCTTTCGTCAACCGACCGCTGATTTTGTTGGCCGACGAACCAACCGGAAACCTCGACCCAGCAACGGGTGAAGGGATCATGCGACTGCTCGATCGTATTAATAACACTGGTACAACTGTGGTCATGGCGACACACGATCAGCGAATCGTCAACATGATGCGTCGTCGAGTTGTTCAACTCGACCGCGGCGTCATTGTGCGCGATCAAGAACGAGGAGTGTACGACTGATGATTGCTCGTATCAGTTACGCGTTCCGCGAGACTTGGGCTAGTTTCAAGCGCAACGTCACCTTGACGATGGCTGCGGTTATTACGTCGGCCGTTTCATTACTTTTGGTTGGGTCGACATTCTTGATCCAGCGAGCCTTCGACAACTTGTTGACTCGCTGGAAGGGCGACGTTGAGCTCATTGTGTACGTTCGATCCGATGCCGACCCTAATCAGATTCAAGTCATCGAAGATGCACTCAAATCTCAGCCGGCGATTATTGATGTGGCTCAGTTGCGCTATCTCAACCAGGCAGAAAGTTATGCCGAAGCGCAAAAGTTATTTGCTGGCGATCCCGGAACACTGCGCCTGTTGACTCCGGAAAACATCCCCTCGCAATTCAAAGTTGTACCGATTTCGCAAGACTCAAATTTGATTCGTGAACTTGGTGAACAATTCCGAGGTCTCGCAGGAGTCCGTGAAGTCGCTTATGCACAAGATGTTTTTGATGTTGTGGCACGAGTCTCGCAATTCATTCGAATTGCGACGACTGCGATGTCAATAGTTCTGCTTGTCGTCGCAGTTGGCCTCATTTGGAACACGATCCGTACGGCCATGTTCGCTCGTCGCCGTGAAATTGAAGTGATGAAACTTGTGGGTGCGACCAACTGGTTCATTCGTATTCCGTTCATGCTTGAAGGACTTTTACAGGGCTTGATAGGCGGGGTTCTGTCGTGTCTTGGTCTCTGGGGACTTAATTCGGCTTGGTCTGGTGCTGTCACTGATTTCAATGACACCGAACTAGCGGCGCTCGTTGTTACAGACGGCTATATGCGATTCGTGATGTTCATTTTGTTGGCTATTGGTGCCATTGCGGGTGCCGTGGGCTCAGGTATCGCCGCTACACGTTTCCTAGACGTCTGACGTTCTATTAAGGTCTTTGCATGGCCTACGAAGAAATCATTTACGAAGTATCTGAGCAGATTGCGACGATTACTTTAAATCGTCCTGACAAGTTGAATTCGTTTACGAATCGCATGTTGAAAGAGATCATTGCCGCATTTGATGAAAGCGATGCCGATGACAACGTACGTGCAGTCATTGTGACTGGATCTGGACGCGCCTTTTGTGCTGGTGCAGACCTGTCTGGCGGCGGAGAAACTTTCGCCAAGGGCGGAAGTGATGTGAAAGCCAAGACGGGAGTGATGCGTGATGGCGGCGGTTTAGTGTCATTGCGAATTTTTGAGAGCAAGAAGCCGGTGATCGGCGCAATTAACGGCGCCGCGGTAGGCGTTGGCGTCACCATGACTTTGCCGATGGATATTCGTTTGGCGAGCACGAGCTCGAAGTTTGGTTTCGTATTCGCCAAGCGAGGAATTGTTCCCGAGGCGGCTAGTAGTTGGTTTCTGCCGCGAATTGTTGGCATCTCGCAAGCAACCGAATGGTGTTTTACCGGTCGGATGATCAGTGCCGATGAGGCGTTAGAGGGTCGACTCGTTCGAAGTGTTCATGCACCAGAAGATCTTTTGCCAGCAGCACGTGCGATCGCTCGCGAGATTGCCGAGAACACTGCACCAGTGTCGGTGGCCTTGTCGAGGCAGATGTTGTGGCGCATGCTGGGCGCCGATCACCCAATGCAAGCGCACCGGGTCGATTCGCGGGCAATTAATTCACGTGGCGCGAGTGACGACGCTCGTGAAGGTGTCATGAGTTTTCTCGAAAAGCGCCCGGCTGCCTTCCCAGTTAAAGTTAGTGATGGCTTGCCAGAGGTGTTCCCTGATTGGCAGGATCCACAGTTCTCGTGAGTGACGATGAAGCAATAGAAATCTCAATGTACGAACGAGTCGGTGGGATGCCATTTTTCGTCACGCTTGTTGATCATTTTTATGTTGGGGTCGTCGCCGATGAAGTGTTGTGGGCCCTCTATCCCGACCACAGTGATCTGGAAGGTGCGAAACGTCGGCTAGCCCTCTTTTTGGGACAGTATTGGGGCGGTCCGCAGACGTACATGGAAGAGCGCGGTCATCCGAAACTACGTCTTCGGCATATGCCTTTTCATGTCGGTCCGCTTGAACGCGATCGTTGGCTCGTGCATATGACTGCAGCTGTTGAGGAAACGACGAATGATGAAGCGATTCAACAAGAGTTGTTGGCCTATTTCGTTCCTGCTGCCGAACATTTACGCAATGACACCGGTCTGCCCATTAGTTCGGCGCGGCCGAACTAACAAGTTGCTTATTTGCCTGTCAGCTAAAGACGACAGTTTTGCTGCCGTATACCAAGACGCGATGCTCGAGATGAGCGCGGACGGCGCGGGCGAGCACGATTGTTTCGAGGTCACGACCTTTGCGAGTGAGATCGGCGACCGAGTCGCGGTGTGAAACGCGTGAGACTTCTTGATCGAGAATTGGTCCTTCGTCAAGATCTGCAGTGACATAGTGAGCTGTGGCACCGATGATTTTGACGCCGCGATCATGTGCTTGTCGATATGGATTGGCGCCGATAAATGCCGGCAAAAACGAGTGGTGGATATTGATAATGCGCGAGGGATAAGCATTGACCAACCTGGGCGAGAGGATCTGCATGTACCGAGCCAAGATCACGAGATCGACCTGCTGTTCATTAAGCGCACGCAGAACAGACTCTTCCTGAGCAGATTTAGTTTCTGGTGTGACTGGCAAGTGCAGATATGGAACACCCATATGTTGCACAAGGTCGGCGTGGTCGGGGTGATTGTTGATGACCGTGACGATGTCGGCTGGTAGCTCGCCTGAGTGCCAGCGGCTTAAAAGGTCAAAGAGGCAATGAGATTGTTTGCTTGCCAATATGGCCACTCGTGGTTTGACATCGGTAAATCGCAATTGAACCTGCATTGAAAACTTCGACGCAACTGGAGCGAATGCAGCCAAGATTTCTTGACGGTTCAACGAGAACCCGTCAGTCTCAAATTCGACACGCTGAAAAAAGACTTTCTCAACATCATCAGTGTGTTGCTCGGCATGAACGATATTCCCGCCGTGAGCAGCAATGAATTCGGCGACAGCAGCTACGACGCCACGTTGGTCTGGGCAAGAAAGTAGGAGGACGCCAGTTGCAGACACGTTGATAAGTTTGCCTGCGGATTAAGTCATTTGCGACCTGCTCGGCCTTTGAGGCCTACAGAGCGCGCGATTCAGGGATCAGTGCATGGCAGGCCACCGCTGCGGCGGCAGCCACATTGAGAGAATCGACTCCGTCGGCCATGGGGATCTTGACCATGAAATTGACTGCGGCAAGAGCTTCGGGGGAGAGACCAGCCCGCTCAGAACCTAGAACGATCGCGACTTTGGCATCTTGAGGTAGCCCAGCGCCGACTTCACGAATACTGAGAGCGTCGCTTCGGGGGGTTAAGCCACACACGATGTATCCCGCATCGCGCAATGCGATGAGTGTCGACGATGCATCGGTGACTCGGCTGTAACGCATCGAGAAAGCTGTACCCATCGAGACGCGAAGAGCGCGTCGAGCAAGGGGATCGGCGCTGTTGCGATCGAGAATGACCCCATCAATTCCGAAAGCTGCAGCGCTACGAATGATGGCGCCAATATTTGTTGGGTTGTCAACGTCTTCGACAATGAGTAAGTGACGAGCGGTCGCCAATAATTCGTCGAGCTTGAGAGGCGATGGTCGTTCAAATAGGCCCATGATGTCGAGGGCGACTCCCATGCCGGTCAACGTTTTGCGGACATCGGCGTGTGCGGCATATATGGGGATAGAAGCGTCAATGTTTTGGACAAGAGCGCTGGGAGACGCAGCATCAGTCAATGCTTCGACCAGCCGACAGCCTGCTGACAATGCCCGCTCAACAACGAGGTCACCTTCGGCGATGAACATACCGAGAGTGATCTTTTCGGCCTCGCCCGTTTGCATCGTTTTAAATACGCGTGCCGGGATATTGCGCGGGCGAAGTTCGCGCTCACGCAAGCGAAACCGATCGAGACGTTGATCGTCTAAAGAATCAACATAGATCAGTTCACGAGACATGAATTCGGCGTCGCCAGAAATCAGTAATACCAGGGATAGGGAGCCCAATCAGGATCGCGCTTTTCGAGGAAAGACATGCGACCTTCTTGGGCTTCGTCGGTCATATAGGCCAACCGAGTTGCTTCTCCGGCAAATACTTGCTGTCCAACGAGGCCGTCATCAATGAGGTTGAAAGAAAACTTCAACATACGTTGAGCAGTAGGGCTCTTGCCATTGATTTCTTTGGCCCACTGAAGTGCAGTGGCTTCAAGTTCGGCGTGTGGAACAACGGCGTTCACCATGCCCATACGTTGAGCGTCTTCGGCGCTGTATTCGCGACCAAGGAAGAA
>JBEDJE010000051.1:0-6380 GCA_041172985.1 Actinomycetota bacterium | reverse complement strand
TCTTCTTCCAAGTGAGCGCGTGTAATATTTATATTACGTTCTACTCCATCTTCATCTTTAATGGTAATGAAACCGCCTGTGCATATAGGAGTCTTATCTTGTGTGATTTGATACCCTTTCGGTAAATCGGCGTAGAAATAATTCTTGCGATCAAAGCCTTCTATTTGCTCGATGATTTCAAGTGCCTGCGCTCGTGGGTGTCCGCCAAGCGCAGGAGTTGGGCACAACATACGAGCGAGTTCGAGTATTGGAGGGTGGTTTTGTGAGAGATGGCCTTCGATCAAGGTTCCGAGATGTTGAACATTCGCTACTTGAATGACCGATGGCTCGGGTTCCCAGTCAAGATATGAACAGAACGGGAGCAACATGTCGTGAATGACGTCAATGACTACTCGATGTTCAACTTGATCTTTCATACTGGCGACGAGTTGGCGTGCAAGCTCGTTGTCAGCAACGGGATCGCCGGTGCGAGGAGTTGTTCCCGCCAAAGGATGCGAACGAATGGTTTGTCCTTGTACCTCAATCAGCAACTCGGGTGAAGCTCCGATAAATCCATCGATCGAATATCGGTAACTGTTTCCGAAGGGCGATGACTGCTTTGGTGATGTGTCCATCACGAACAGCGTCACGGGCCATGGATACTGCCTGGAGATAATGATCAATTGGAGTCAGCGGGCGTACCGAAAAGGTGTTGGTCTTGGCAACTGGTTTTTCGGCGATCTTGATGTCCTGGGACGCTTCGTCAATTGTTGTTAACCAGCAATTGCCGTGTTCATCTTTGCCAACTATCTGTTTCGGAATCAGGAATTTTCCATCCGTATTGCAGTCGAAAGGAAGCACTCCCAACGCGATAGGTCCGACTTCTAGATTGGTGAGATTGTGGTGCTGGATTGCCGACAGAGTTTCTTGAACTTCTGAGAATGTGATGTGTGCAGCGATTCCTCGGGCTGCGAAGCCAACGCCGCTGCGTACAAAAAGGTAACCATCATTCGCTGCTACATCATTCAGGTCAACTGAAGGATCAAACGCAATGGTTGTGGCAATCACGGATCATTGATCCCGTGTGCCAAGCATCAATTGCGTGATGCCACCAGAAAGTTGATGATGGGTGGCATTTGAAAACCCGGCTGCTTGCAACGTACGAAGCATCTCGTCACGAGGCGGGAGGTAGGCAACGCTCTTTGGTAAATAGCGGTATGCCGCAGGATCAGAGAGCCAGCCACCGATCTTGGGAACGATTTTGCCGAAATAGATACCATTGCCGAAACGAACAAGACGGTTGTGTGGAATCCCAACATCAAGCAACGCAATACGACCACCAGGACGCACAACGCGACCTAATTCGTTGAAGAAAGCCGGAAGGTCAACCAGGTTGCGTAAAGCGAACCCACAGGTGGCGCCATCAACGCTTTGGTCGCCAATCGGAAGATTCAAAATGTCGGCTTGCGATCGAGGCGAACCCGATCGATCGGCGGCCAGCATTCCAAACGACAGGTCCATGGACAAGGGTCGAATACCCACACGACGAAGATCGATACACAGGTCGCCGGTTCCGCTCGCTAAGTCAAGGACGATGCTTCCCGCTGGAAGTTTGAGCTGTCGTACCGCTTTGCGTCTCCAGCGAGTGTCGAGGCGAAAGGTCATAATGCGATTGACTAGGTCGTAACGCGGCGCGATCGTGTCAAACATCTCTTGCACTGCACGGACCTTTGCCTGTCCCTGAGGAAGGGCCTCGGTGTCCCAAGAAGGAACCGATGGGCGATCGCTGGGGTCTTGGTGCTCGAAGTTCACATGGTCAGGCTAAACGGCTTTTCGGCTTGATGGGGATTTCGGAGTCGCCGACTTTGGTCACGATGGGGCAAGATGAGGTAGCAGGTATTCGCATCACAGTGAATCGCCCGTTCGAATGAACTGATGTATGGGGGTAGGACATGATTGATTTCACTTTGGCGCCAGAACACGAAGCCATTCGTACGAAGGTGCGGGACTTTGTTGAGAATCACATCAAACCGGCGGTTGAGCCATTCGGACACCGCGATGAAATGGATCCAGAAAAGCATCGGCAGTATGTCGGCGAGTTGATTCGTCTGCGCAAGTTGGCGGTGAAGGAAGGTTTGTGGCTGCCACATATGCCCAAGGAATGGGGCGGCATGGGTCTCGGACATGTGGCTTTGGCGATGGTCCAAGCAGAAGCAGCCAAGACACGCGTCGGACCGTGGGTCTTTAACTGTCAAGCGCCCGATGAAGGCAATATGCACACGCTCGTGCACTGGGCAACGCCCGAACAAAAAGAGAAGTATCTGAAGCCTTTGTGTGACGGTGTTTCTTCTTCGTGCTTCGCAATGACCGAGCCAGAAGTAGCTGGGTCTGACCCGACGTTGATCCGTACCAACGCGATCAAGGACGGCGACGAGTGGATCATCAATGGGCATAAATGGTTTATCTCGGGCGCCGACCGCGCCAAGTTTGCGATCTTGATCGCGCGAACCGAAATGGATGTGCCAGAAGGTTCACGTGGCGCCAACACTGCGTTCATTATTGATCTCCCGCAACTGGGTTGGAACAACGTCCGTGAAGTGGAAACTATGCACGGCCCTGGTGGCCACAGCGAAATCGTGATTGAAGATCTGCGAGTACATGATTCGCAGATCTTGGGTGGTCGCGGAAACGGTCACCGCCTCGGTCAGTATCGTCTCGGACCAGCCCGTTTGGCTCACTGTATGCGTTGGATCGCTCAAGCCGAAACGGCTCTCGACATGATGGTTGATCGCTCATTGAAGCGTTATTCGCATGGATCATTCTTGGCGGAAAAGCAAGGGATCCAATGGATGATCGCTGATTCAGCAATGGAGATCTATCAGTGCAAGTTGATGATTCTTCATGCGGCATTCAAGATTGATCGTGGAGACGACTTCCGTACTGAGGTTTCCATGGCAAAGCACTTTGTTGCCAATAGTTTGAACAGAATTATCGATCGTGCAATTCAGGTTCATGGAGCTCTTGGTTATTCAACAGACACGCCTTTGGCCAACATGATGCAACACGCACGGTGGGCTCGGTTCGCCGATGGTGCTGATGAAATTCACCAGATGCGTATCGCGGAAAACACGATTAAGGCTTTCACCGATCACGGCACGACGCGTACCGCAACTGGTGACTTGCCGATCTGATTTCTAGACCTGTTCAACTGGGTTGGCGATTACGCCGGATTAGCAATTGATTTGGCCCAGCGATAATCGGCCTTGCCTGATGGCGAACGCACGATGTGATCGACGTAGATGAACTCTTTCGGGAGTTTGTAGCGAGCAATGTGCTTGGCGGTTTCGTCAAGCAAATCTTGATCGTTCGTCTTTGAGCCTTCGCGTAATCGAACAATCGCTACGACTTCATTTCCCCAACGTTCACTAGGTCTGCCAGTGACAACACAATCCAAAACTTCACCATGAGATTTCACAGCCATTTCAACTTCTTCGGCAAAGATCTTCTCACCGCCCGAGTTAATCGTCACAGAGTCTCGTCCGCGCATCTCGACAAAGCCGGCAGAAGTCAGCACGGCGCGGTCGCCGGGCACGACGTAACGAATGCCGTTGATGACTGGATAAGTCTTTGCCGTCTTTTCGGCATCTCCCAAGTATCCGAGAGCCAATCGTCCACTCTTGGCCAGCCAGCCTGGATCGGGGTGGCCGGCATCGACATGGCCCGGTTGAAGGACTTCTGAATAATCCGAAGAAAGCACATGATTGTTGGGAGCAAGCGGGAAGGTTCCGGTGGATGCTCCGCCGATTGCCGACATGTGCGTCAGTTGGCCACCAGCTTCAGATGATCCGAGTCCATCAATGAGTAACAGATGAGGTACGAGAGCCAGCAATTCATCTTTGTAATGAGCCGATAAGGCAGCTCCTCCAGAAATAACAACAGTCAAAGTTGACAAATCGTAGGACTGAATCTTGAGTTGATCAATGAGTGGTCGGGCGAATGCATCACCAACGATCAGCAGGAAATCAATCTTTTCTTGTTCAACCATCGACCAGATGTCATGGGGATCAAGTCGTTCGGGGATCGATGGAATGAACACTGTTCCGCCAGCATTCCAACTACCGAAAGCAATCCAATGACCAGCACCGTGCATGAATGGAGGGGCGACTAATGCTCGACGCCCTTTGGTTTCGGCAAGAAAGTCATCAACGGATTCGGCAGTGCGGGAACCGCCGAAGCATTCGACAAGAGCGTCACCTTGACGCCACATGACACCCTTGGGCATTCCTGTTGTTCCTCCGGTGTACAAGATGTAGAGGTCATCGGGGTTCGCTGGAGCCGGAAGATCCGATCGAGAACTGAGTAATGCGTCCTCGTACCAAATCGCTCCTGGCAATAAATCGTTTGCAGACTCATCGTCAACTTGCAGCATCATCGTGATGAGCGGAACTTGAGGAAGGATCGATTCAAGTATTGGCGCGAATATCGAGTGGTACACAATGATTGAAGCTGAAGAATCATTCAGCAGGTAAATCAATTCTTCCGCAACATAGCGATAGTTGACATTGAACGGCGCGACTCTGCCCTTAAAAGCACCGAGCATGCATTCGAGATATTCATTGCCGTTGTGAAGGTAGATGGCCAGGTGATCTTGGCCACTTTCTTGTTGAGCCAGTTTGTCTCGCTCGGTATGGCACCCATAGCCGCGATCGTTGAGAAAGTTGGCGAGCCGTCTGGTGCGATCGGTGACTTCGCTCCATGTGAGTGAGCGGTCACGGAACACAAGACATTCAGCGTCCGGTCGTGTTTCTGCAATCGCTTCGTGGATATCTCCGACTGTGAACTGTTGCATGGCCAAAACTTAGGGTTTAGAGCAACCGTGATACGAGTCAAGGTTACGGCTGTTGTCGCTATTGTGGACTAGGTGAATCTCGAGCAGCAACCAGTAAGCGGCAAGTCGCAACATGGCATTGTCTTTGGTGTCTTCATCCCACAAGGCTGGAAGATGGAGTTGACATCGATCACCGACCCCTCTGACAAGTGGAACAAGACAGTTGAGATCGCGGTCTTGGCTGATCAGTTGGGTTATGACTCGTTATGGGTGTACGACCACTTCCATAATGTTCCGCGGCCAGCCCATGAGACGGTGTTTGAGTGCTGGGCGACTATCGCGGCCATTAGTCAGCGAACGTCGCGCATTCGGTTAGGGCAAATGGTCGGTTGCAACAGTTATCGCAATCCTGGTTTGTTGGCCAAAATCACCTCGACGATTGACGTCATTTCGGGTGGCCGTCTTGAGTGGGGTATTGGTGCTGGATGGTATGAAAATGAATATCGCGCGTACGGTTACGAATTTCCCAAGCCCAAAGACCGCATTGGTATGTTGCGTGAGAGCGTTGAAATTGTGCGCAGCATGTGGACAGAAGCAGAGACGACTTACAAGGGCAAACATTATGAAGTGTTTCGCGCCAACTGTGATCCAAAGCCAGTTCAAAAACCAACGCCACCGATTTGGATTGGCGGGGGTGGAGAACAGTTGACTCTGCGAGTCGTGGCACAGTTAGCCGACTGTTCGAATTTCGGTGGAGCCCCCGATGAATGGGCTCGTAAGCGCGAGACTCTGCTCGGACATTGTCAAACTGTCGGCCGAGATCCTCACGAGATTCGCATGACGTGGTCGCCAGAATTGTTTATTCGGGAAACCGAAAATGAGCTACTTGACGATGCACCAAAGCGCACGACCGGTGAAACTTTTGAAGAATGGCGATCTGGTAACTTGGTCGGCACGCCCGAAGAAGTAGCAGAGAAAGTTGCAACCTACATCAAGTTGGGATGTAGCGGTTTCATTCCTTGGAGCGCCGACTATCCGTCAACGCAAACCATTGAATTGTTCGCCAACAAGGTCATGGCGAACTTCAAATAGCAATATGGCTTAGACGTATGAGCGGAAAATAATTTCGGCAACACACGAGGGCTTGCTGGAACCTTCACATTCGAAAGTGAATTCCATCGTCATCTGGACGCCGTTGGCAATTTCTTCAACCTCAAGTACCTTGACGCCAAGTCGCACTTTTGAGCCAACCGGTACGGGTGATGGGAAACGGACCTTGTTGGCGCCGTAGTTGACACCCATCGAGAAACCTTCGATACGAACAACGGTGGGATACAACATCGGTCCAAGCGAAAGGGTGAGGTAGCCATGAGCAATGGGTCCACCGAACGGGCCGCTCTTGGCTCGCTCGACATCGACATGGATCCACTGAAAGTCACCAGTTGCCTCGGCAAATTGATTGACCCGTTCTTGGCTGATTTCAATGTATTCGCTGTAGCCAAGGTGTTCGCCAACAGATGCTTTGAGTCCTGCGACTCCGGTAATCACTCGTGCGGTCATGGCTTCAGCCTAG
>JBEDJE010000050.1:0-5813 GCA_041172985.1 Actinomycetota bacterium | reverse complement strand
AGAGGAGTAAAGACTCCTGAAGCACTACTGACGACGAGTCGTTCGACTGCAAAGAGGTGCTCTCCTTCGTGCTGTTGAATGCCCGTAGGTGCTGCGTTGTTCACCCATTCGATGAACTTGTCGAGTTCGTCGGGAGTAGAAACTGAGATAGTGCGAGAACCTTCTAAGGTTCGTTTGGCCATCCCTGTTAAAACTCCGCCTGGACCGAGTTCGGCAAAACCAGTGACGCCTAGATCGTTCAGTGTTAACAGGCACTGTTTCCAACGAACTGGACTTGACAATTGAGCCGACAAAAGACTGGCCCATTCGTTTCCATAGTTGTGAGCAATTGCGTCAACATTGCTGATCACTGGAACTTCAGTGTCTCGAGGATTCGCCGAAGCGATTGCTTCACGCAAGCGATCGCGTGCGGGAATCATGAATGGAGTATGAAACGCGCCCGAGACTGGTAAGGCCATTGCCTTCTTCGCTCCGAGTTCTTTAGCGATGACAACGGCCTTGGCAACTCCTTCGGCTGAACCGGCGATCACAATTTGGCCCGGAGCATTGAAGTTGGCCACCCAAACATCGCTATCGGCTCGGCGGCACGCCACTTCAACGAGTTCGTCATCGAGTCCCAAAATCGCCGACATGGTCCCGGGATTATTTTGTCCCGCTTCATGCATTGCCTCAGCCCGCTCAACAACAAGTCTGACGCCGTCATCGAAACCGAGAGCTCCGGTTGCTGTCAGAGCGGTGTACTCGCCAAGGCTGTGGCCCGCGCAAAAACTTGGTTCAACACCGAGACGTTCAACCGCGTCAAGAACCATCAGACTCGAGACGAAGGTCGTGAGTTGCGCGTTGCGTGTGTCTTTCAACTCATCGGCATCGGCGTCCAGCAACAAACGTCCGACATCTCGACCCGAAACGTCAGATGCTTCTTCGACGAGTTCCCATGATTCGTGCTCGGTCCAAGGGCGTCCCATGCCTGGACGTTGAGATCCCTGACCGGGAAAAGTAAATGCCAACACGATTAGAAGTTAGACGCTGGTGAGACCCAAAACGGGCTACCGCCGAGTAACGACCAGAGGACTAGCCAACCAAAGTGAGTCCTTTTCGGTGATCGGGGCTAACATATTTGGGTCGCCCCGGTAGCCCAACGGCAGAGGCAGCGGTCTCAAACTCCGTACGGTGTGGGTTCAAATCCCACCCGGGGCACGACATTCTTGGTGGCGTTAGCGGGCACAATGTGGCCGTTAGCGCCACCAGTTTGTTTTTCAGAAGATTTTTTGGCTTTGGGTAGGCTTCCAACGTGGGTCATCGAATGATTGAGCGCCGTCTTCGTGAAACAGGGGTTCGCTTACGTCGTCTCCGCGAAGAACTTGCAGTCGTCGATGAGCAGTTGGAGCATCTGAATGACGATGCAGAGGACAAAGAATTGCGATCGCTTGTGTCAGAGACTTCGGGTGCTGGGGTTGAGTACCGAGAGGCTCGGTTGCACGCCGAAGCGATGCGTCGTCACAGGACACAGGTCCATAGTTCAATTCTTGAACTTGAAGCTAAACAAGATGAGCTTTTGGACAAGATGAACCTGTCGTGAGTGACACTTGATCCATTGAGGTATCGGGTGTCAGAAAGTGCTTAAATGCAAGCATGAGTATTCGAGTGGTGATTGCTGAAGACGAAGCCATTATTCGTCTTGACCTTCGTGAAACCCTCGAAGAAGAAGGTTACGAAGTCATCGGTGAAGCCGGTCGGGGTGATGTAGCTCTCGAACTCATCAGAGAATTGAAACCCGATCTTGCCATCCTCGATGTGAAGATGCCTGGTATGGACGGACTCGAAGTCGCCCGCATGGTTGGCGACGAGAAGATTTGTGGTGTTCTCGTACTGACAGCTTTCAGCCAGCGAGAGATTATTGAGCAAGCCCGCGACGCCGGAGCTTTGGCTTACCTTGTCAAGCCATTCCAAAAGAGTGATTTGATTCCCGCGATTGAAGTTGCCATTGGCCGGTTTCGCGAGTTGCAAGCACTGACTGGTCAAATGGAAGTTCTTGGAGAGCAGCTAGAAGCTCGCAAAATTATTGATAAGGCCAAAGGTCGCTTGATTGATGAATTCAATATGAAAGAGCAAGAGGCTTTTTCGTTCATTCAACGCACCGCCATGAAGGATCGTTCGCGAATGAGAGATGTCGCGGAGAAAATTTTGTCGGGAGACCTACAGCCTTGAGTGACGCTGACAAGACAGTGCTCGTTCTTGACGGCAACTCGCTGACGTATCGAGCTTTCTACGGCATACCCACCGACATGGTGACGGCGAGCGGGCAGGTGACGAATGCCGTTTATGGCATGACGTCAATGTTGCTGACACTGTTGAAGGACCATCGTCCGAGCGGAATCATTGTTGCTTTTGACCGGCCCGAACCAACATTTCGTCATATCGCCGAGCCGACTTACAAAGCCCAGCGTGAAGCCAGCCCAGACATCTTGCGCCAGCAGATGGGAATCGTGAAAGAACTGCTCACTGCGATGGGCGTCTCGATTTGTGAACTGTCAGGCTTTGAAGCCGATGACGTGATTGCCACCGTGGCCGATCAGGCAGTTGCTGTCGGTTACAAGGTCATCATCGTCACTGGAGATCGCGATAGCTATCAACTTGTGCGTGACCCAGACGTACGCGTTTTGTATAACAAGCGTGGAGTATCTGACTATGCGCTCTACGACGAGGCAGGAATCTTTGAGAGGACTGGAGTAACCCCAAAGCAATACGTTGCTTACGCGGCACTTCGGGGTGATCCAAGCGACAACCTGCCCGGTGTTCCTGGAGTCGGTGAAAAAACAGCAGCGAAGCTCATCGCAACATATGGCGGACTTGACGGAATCTTCGCTCACGCCCACGAACAGACTCCTAAATTGAAGGCTTCTCTGATAGATAATGAGCAGTTAGCGCGCAAGAACGAAGGCCTAATGACTCTTCGTCATGACGCGCCCATTGAAGTTGATCTCACCAATCTTGCGGTAACGCCTAATGCGCCTGAAGTCGCGCGACTCTTTGATTTTCTCGAATTCAAATCAATGCACAATCGATTTCGCGATGTCTTACAGCTCTTGGGCCACAGTGCCGCAATCGACACGTTTGTAGCTGTGACAGAAGTTGTTGAGACTCAGGTACTTCATGCTGAAGTGACAACCGCACGTACTGCTGATGAAGTTGTCGCGCTGTTAAAGACGGATCGACTTTTCAATATCGCCGCTCAGTGGTCTGGAGAGCCTGGGCGATCCGACTTAGTCGGACTTGGCATTTCTGATGACGTTGAACAGTCGTCAACAATGTGGGTACCAGCAGCGTTGTTGCACAACTCAACTGTTCAAACAGCCCTACAACCATGCGCCTTTCGTGCCCACGATGCCAAACCGATCATGCGCAGTTTGTTGCTCTTGGGCATTGATCTTCAGGGCCTAGTTCTCGACACAGCGATTGCCGCTTACCTCATTGATCCGGCCCAGACGAAATACTCGCTTGCTGATTTGGTGATTAAGTATTCAGGGGTCCGTTATCCCGATGATGATGCTGCTAGTTCTGGTCAACTGGATTTAGATGCAACTGGCGTTGATGACGCTCAACGCGCCGGCCGTGACGTGCTTGCTACTCACCATGTGAGCGAAGAGTTACTTAAGGCTCTCGACGCTCAAGGCATGCGAGTTTTGTACGACGACATGGAGAATCCACTTGTTCGGGTTCTGGCCCGAATGGAATTCTTGGGTATCGCTGTTGATCGCGATCAATTGAAATCAATTGCCGCACGTCTCACCGCTGAAGCTCGTGAACTTTCTGATCAGATTCAAACTCTTGCGGGATATCCGTTTAATCCAAATTCGACGGCGCAGTTGGGCAAGATTCTCTTTGAAGAACGTGGACTCAATCCTCCTAAGAAAACAAAAACTGGTTACTCAACAGATGCGGCAACTTTGGAAAAGTTGCGCGATGAATGGCCTGAATTCATTGACCCATTAATGCGCTATCGCGAAATTGAAAAACTTCGCGGAACTTACGGCGAGGGATTGCTCGCCGAAGTCGCAGCCGACGGACGTATTCATGCCACGTTTAACCAAACAGTCGCTCGTACGGGGCGACTATCAAGCGATCAACCGAACTTGCATAACATTCCGACTCGAACTGAAGAAGGTCGAGTCTTTCGCACAGCTTTCGTTGCGTCAAAAGGTTGCGAATTGATGGTGGCCGACTACAACCAGATTGAACTGCGTTGTATCGCCCACTTGGCCAACGATCCCGGTTTGATTGAAGCTTTCACGAGTGACCAAGACGTTCATAGCGCCACTGCAGCTCGGGTATTCGGGGTTCTGCAGAGTGATGTCACTTATGAACAACGTTCTAAAGCCAAAATGGTCTCCTACGGTCTTGCGTACGGGATGGAAGCATTCGGCCTCGGTCAACGTCTCGGAATCAGAACTGATGAAGCAGCTGGAATTTTGGATGCTTACTTTGCTGCATTCCCAAATGTTCAGGCGTACATGGATCGCACTGTGGCAGAAGCTAAAACAAGGGGCTACACCGAAACTCTTTTCGGACGACGTCGACGAATTCCTGAACTCGAAAATGCAAATTTCCGAATCAGGCAGGCTGGTGAACGCCAAGCGATGAACGCCGCAATTCAAGGTTTGGCTGCCGACATTTTCAAGATTGCTCTGATCCGGATTGATGCAGCGTTAACTGAAGCGAATCTCGCCAGCCGTTTGGTGCTTCAAGTTCACGACGAAGTGATTGTTGAAGTACCCCACGTTGAAAAAGACCAAGTGGAGAAGTTGGTTCTCGAGACCATGCAGAATGCGACCGCACTTGATGTTCCTCTCGCTGTCAACTCGGCCTGGGGAGCAACCTGGGCCGAGGCCAAGTCGTAATTCCTGGTGGACTTTTCGGTGGACTTTGATGACTGATCATTGGTTTGAACCCATGGCGAGTCATATGGGTCGGGCGTATTTGAGGTACTCATTTACGAAGGGGACTGTTCAAGAGGTTGACTTCCTGATGAGTCATCTGAACTTGCGGCCGGGACAGCGGGTGCTTGATGTCGGGTGTGGTCCAGGTCGTCATGCCCACGAACTAGCCCGTCGCGGAGTGGTTGTTCACGGGATCGACATCAGCCATGAGTTCATCGAGATCGCCAACGAAGATGCGGTGGCCGGATCAACTTTTGAGCGGCTTGACGCTCGTTTACTGAGTGAGGCGACCCACCTGCGTAACTTTGATGCCGTCATTTGCCTGTGCCAGGGAGCCTTTGGTCTCATGACGGCACAGGGCGATGACGAAACCGTTGTGAAGGGTCTGGCCGATTGCTTGAGGTCTGGTGGTCAGCTCGCGTTGTCAGCGTTTAACGGATATTTCGCAGTGAAATACCATGTAGATGCCACTTTTGATGCCTTGAGTGGAGTGTCTCATGAAGTCACGGAGATTCGCAATAGCGCAGGGGAGACTCAACAGGTGGACCTGTGGACTGGTTGTTACACGCCACGCGAATTACGACTGCTGTTGTCTCACCGCGGTTTTTCGGTGATTTCGATCTCGTCAGTTGAACCAGGTCATTACGAAGAGACGTCGGCAACGGTCGAATCTCCTGAGTTTTTGGTGAAAGCAGTCAAGAACTAAACCCATACGAATATGGGCCAGTCTGGGGAAAAGTGCCTCTGGACTGGTAACTTTGCAGGGTTCTGTCCTTGGGCAGAACATGTCCCTGTCCAATCAACGTTGTGCTCGATCATCGGGTGCTTCGTTCTTATGAAAGTGAATATCCCTTGTCCGACACTCTGAGCCCCTCC
>JBEDJE010000049.1:0-10760 GCA_041172985.1 Actinomycetota bacterium | reverse complement strand
CATCAATCGATTGTTTCCGCCCGATCAACGCGTTCGCCCGTTGAGTTATTGGAGTTTCGTCAATGCTGGGGCACCAGTTCTTGGTGTGGTTGCGGGAGCACCCTTAGTCGATGCATTTGGTTGGCGCGTGATTTTTGCTTTCCAGGCACCACTGTGCATTATCGGAGTATGTGTTGCGTTGTGGTTGTTGCCCGACACCGAACGAAAGAAAGATGTGCACTTCGATGTGGCTGGTTCAATCACGCTTGGTGTTGGTGCATCGATGATGTTGGCGGGTGTGAATCAAGGTCCAAAGTGGGGCTGGGATAGTCCGTACACAATTGAGTGATCCGCTGTTGCCGTTGCATTGGTTGAAGACCCGCAACGTCGCGTATCCAGTGATATCGCAAACATGCGCCAACTTCGCCTATATGGGCGGATTTCTATTGGCCCCGCAAGTACTCGATGAGGTGCTGCGGTACGACCACAGCAAGATTTCGTTTGTTGTGATTGCGCGCCCTCTCACATTCGCCATCGTCGCTCCTCTTGCCAGCTTGATCACAATTCGTATTGGCGAACGGGTCATGGGAATGGCGGGCAGCTTGTGTGTGGTTGCATCAATGCTGTCATTTGGCATTGTTGGACCGAGCACTGGTTTGATGTTGATGTTGTTTGCTCTCGGAATGTCGGGAGCGGGCATCGGTATGGCGAGTCCAGCGATGACGTCACTTGTTGCAAACGCGGTCGACGAAGACGATCTTGGAGTCGCTGGAGCGATGCAACAACTGATGACGCAAATGGGTGCCGTGTTCGGATCGGTCGTGATGGTGACCGTGCAACAAGGTGTCGGTGGAGGAGAACCCACGCCGGCGTCGTATCGAGCAGCGTTCTATGTGGCAGCAGGTGTTGCTTGCGTCGCAGTGCTTACCGCGTCACGCGTCCGCTCAACCCCGCGAACAAACTGATTGCAGTTTTATTCGGTGATGGCCTTGATTTCTTCGGCGACCTTGGCGGTGATGTCGCTCTGCGGAATTGCTGTCTGCATCGCCATCATCTTCATCATGTCGCCAGCGACCTTGATCTTGCCGCCCATGAAAGCCTGCATCGCAGCAGCCTGATCGTTGAGACCAAAAATCTGACGAGCAGTTGCCCAGTCGGTGGTGACAACAGCATCGGGGTTTTCGAGTTCGCCGAGTTCGACTTCCATCTCGCCAGACGAGGTGTCCATGTAACTCTTGATGGAGCCGTCACCAAAAGGAACATCGGTGATGACCTGATTGATGCGGATCACTGCGGTGATCTTGGGAGCTTGGCCTTGGTACTTGGCACGGATGGCCTTGGCGGCATCCATCCATTCATCGGAAAGAAAAGGAAATGTCATGTTTGAGACAATAGTCCCGACATTCCTTTATGGTCGCAACGTGGTCGTACTCGTCGAAACATCGTTGAGGAAAGCATGGTCGATCTGCACGCCCGTGCCCGAACCTTGAGGCAAGCGGACCTGGCCATTCTCGAGGCGGATGGGTTCGGTCACGATGTCTTTCTTCCAGAAGCGTTCAGACGCCGAAACATCACCTGTAATGGTGAAATTGGGGAGTCCGGCTAGCGCCAAGTTCATGGCCCGACCGATACCAGTCTCGAGCATGCCCCCACACCACACCGGAATGCCTCGCTCACGACAGACATCGTGGATGCGCACGGCCTCAAGGTAACCACCAACGCGACCAGCTTTGATGTTGATGATTGAGCATGCGCCACGTTCGATGGCATCGACTGCAGCCAGCGACGACACGATTGATTCGTCAAGACAAATCGGCGTGGCGACTTGTTTGGCGATCAGTGCATGGCCCGTGATGTCATCTTCGGGAAGCGGTTGTTCAATCAGCAACAAGTTGAAGGGATCAAGTTGTGCGAGTAGTGGACCATCGTTGCGTGTGAATGCAGTGTTGGCATCTACCTGTAACGGAACATGGTCGCCGAAAGTTTGTCGAATCACGCGCACTGGTTCAATATCCCAACCTGGTTCAATCTTTAGCTTGATGCGTACGTAACCCTCATCGAGATATCCGCCAACTGTCGCAACGAGTTCATCAATCGAATTTGCGATACCGACCGAGACACCCGATGGAATGAGTTCATTGATTGAACCCAGATGCGAAGCAAGTGAAACGTTGTTGGCACGCAACTGCGCATCAAGTACTGCTGCTTCAAGGGCAGCCTTGGCCATGCGATGATCTTTGACTTGTTCAAGAATATGAGCGACATCGTGAGCCGACATGCGGCCACCATTGAAAGCAAACAAGCGTGGGATGAGGTGATGGACCATCACATGTTGTGAGCCTTCAACGTATTCGCTCGAATACAACGGATCATTTCCAGAAACGCATTCGCCCCAGCCACTATGCGAATCTGTTTCAACACGAACTAGCAAAATGTCACGCGAGTTTTCGGTGCCGAACGAGGTGCGAAATGGGGTGACCAATGGCAACGAGATGCGTCGCAATTCAATGGCGCGAATAGTGATTGGTTCAAGGTTGTCGATCATGTTTTACCTCTCGGTGTGAGCGTATACGAGCCTTTGCTCGTGAAGCCAGTGACTTCATGCGTGGTGAAGGCTTTCGAGAGTTCATGACGTATTTTCAAACGCCAGGCTCGTGCGGCATCTGGATCGGTACGACGTAATTGCACGATGTCTTCAGGTGTCTCAATGAAAATTGCATCAGAGTCAGTCGTGCGAGCTCGCGGAGAGTCAATATTCCAACGGGCTAACAAACGATCGGTTTCATCGTCGCCGTTGATCTCGTCATTGAGAGGTCCATAAAAGTTGATATGAAACTCAACAGCGTTTGCACCAAGTCGCTCAATGTTGAACCAAGCGTTGCGACGAACAAGGGGATCAAATGTCCAGGTGATCGCGGCAAGACCAGCGTCGATGGCCCATTGTTTTTGGTGATTCTTCATTGCGGTGCCCAGACCCGAGTTCTGCAATGTTGGACTGACGCCAGTGATGTGTGAATGTAAACACCAATCACCTCGGTGTTGAGCCAACATGCCGAAAGAACACGCAACCATGATCTCGCCTGAATCTGTTGATGTGAACGCCCCCGACACATAGCCACCCGCGTGTGACAACGCCATCAAGAAATCGGCACTGACCATGTTGCCCGTACCTGGTCCCCACACCAGGTCGGTGCAGGCCTGGAGTTGTTGCATCTCATTGAGATGATGCAACACTCTGATCGAATATTCAGGCTTCATGAGAGTGTTTGTAAGCGAGTCGCACTGCCAAAGCTTGGTGGGCAAGTGGCGACGTATCCTCCATGAATTCAGAGCGATAGGTTTCGTCAGTTGCGAGAACCACGGTGAAGTACATGCCAATGAATGCGCCCAAGAATCCGGCGACACGCAACAGTGATTCGGTCACGACAAGATCACGACCACTCAGGGTCCACGTGAAAAACACATGCGACTTCTCGGTCATCATCCATGCCGACTGAGTGTCGATTGAGATCGCTAGAAAACCAAAAAGTGTGAAGAAAAGTGTGAGTACAACTGCGACGAAAGTGATCTGCACCGATTGATTAAACGTGGTGACGAGCGCAAGGTCTATTTTTTCACTTGTTGAAAGTTCTTCCGACGGTGCGCCGTCTGATGGCACGGGCAATCCTTCGGCTGGAGTTCCGACAATGATGTGTTTGACTTCATCCCACGACGAAAACTTGTTCAGTCCCGAAATTGATCGGGGGATTCGCGAGAGTACGAAAGCAGCACCGAGCAAAAAGAAAATCCCCACGCCAAGTAAATAGGGCAGGCCAGTGAGTTGTCCAGCAACTTGCCACACCTCGGCGTTGACGAAAAGGAACGTCGTGAAGAGCAAAAGCAGTGGTAGCGCTCGAGCCAAGAGTCGACCGAGCATGGCCGCTTGCGAAAGAGAGCTACGTAACGCCCACGACAGCAAGTGACCCAAAGCAAAACTGGCCGCAACATAGATGATTCCTAAAATGACGAGTCCCTCGACTATCGCCTGAATCGAGTCGCCCCACTGTTGAAAGAGCGCGCTAGGAATAGCCGGTCCGATAACGAAGGCGATCAATTCAGGTTTGCCGATTTCTTTGGGAATTGCGAGGAAGGGCCGTTGCAAAACCAAGTTGGTTAACGACCAGCCGAGGACAAGGCTGGTGAGAGTGATTCCGGCCGCGACGAGATTTCGGCCGAGGGACCATTCGGCCAAATTCAGTGCATTGAGCCCACCGGCCAAATAGGCCACGATGAGAAAGGGCAGGGCTCTCGTCCAAATATCGGTTCGGGCCGAGTAATTGGAGATGAAGTGGGGGACCCCGCGGCTGATGAACCACTTCTCGATTTCTTTGTGCTGAAGGCGGTCCATGCTGTGAGCCTAGAGGGTGACGAGAAACCGCCCTGTGACGGCTGTTTTGAACGAAATGTTAAATGCATTCGTCAGGAAAGGGCGCGAGCGACCAACATGATGGATACCTATGGCACGCATTCTCGTTTCCGAAGAAATTGCCGACGGTGGTCTTGACCGCCTGCGGGCAGCTGGACACACTGTCGACGTACAACTCGACCTCACCCCAGAGACGCTTCCAGCGGCTCTGAAGGGTGCTCACGCCCTGATCATTCGCTCAGCCACGCAGGTCACTGCCGAGGCTCTCGAGTTCGCCGACGAACTCATCGTGGTCGGACGTGCCGGCATCGGTCTCGACAACGTCGATGTTGAAGCCGCGACGCGTCGCGGCGTGATGGTCGTCAATGCTCCACAAAGCAACATCGTGTCGGCGGCCGAGCACACCATGGCTTTGCTCTTGGCGTGTGCGCGCAATGTGCCCCAGGCCCATGCCGCGCTGAAGGCCGGTCGTTGGGAACGCAGCAAGTGGGAAGGTGTCGAACTTGCCGACAAGACCCTTGGTGTTATCGGTCTTGGTCGCATTGGCAAGTTGGTCGCACAACGCGCACTTGCTTTCGGTATGCGTCTCGTTGCATACGATCCATTTGTTTCTGAAGAACGTGCTCGTCAGATGAATGTTGAAATGATGAGCCTCGATGACGTCATTGCGCAAAGTGATTTCATTACGGTGCACTTGCCAAAGACCAAAGAGACCAAGGGCATTATCGGTCGCGAAATTTTGGCTAAGGCCAAGCCCGACTTGCGCGTGATCAATGTTGCGCGTGGCGGAATCGTTGACGAAGCGGCACTTGCTGAAGCAGTGGCATCGGGACAAATTGCTGGTGCAGCTCTTGACGTGTTCGATGTTGAGCCCTGCACCGATAGTCCGTTGTTCGCACTCGACAACATTGTTGTGACACCACACCTTGGTGCCAGTACTCGTGAAGCACAAGACAAGGCCGGCGACACCATTGCCGACATGGTCAAGTTGGCCCTTGCTGGCGACTTTGTTCCATTCGCAGTGAACGTGTCGGCTGCTGAAGCTAACGAAACACTTCGTCCATACTTGCCACTTGCCGAACGACTTGGTGGATTGTTTGCTTCGTTAGTTGGTCAATTGCCCAAGCAACTTGAAATCACTGCCGAAGGCGAAATTGGTCAATACGACAACCGCATCTTGACGCTGAGCGTTTTGAAGGGATTCTTTGGCTCGATTAGCGACGAACCAGTTTCATACGTGAACGCTCCGCAGCTGGCCAAGAACGCTGGCGTTGAAATTCGCGAAACATCGTCACGCGATTCGCGAAACTTCGTGAACCTCATTACGTTGCGTTGCGAAGGCCACAGTATTTCGGCGACGTTGACTGGTCGTAATGGCGAGCCACGTCTCGTGATGATCGACGATCATGCAACTGATGTACCGCCAGCCGAAAACATGTTGGTCGTTCGTAATGACGACCGTCCCGGTGTTATTGGTGTCGTCGGAACCGTATTAGGTAATGCCGGTGTCAACATCAATGACATGGGCGTGGGCCGTAGTTCGGTAGCAGGTTCGGCCTTGATGGTGATTGCATCATCGGGTCCGGCGCCAGATGAGGTGCTCGCTGCGTTTCACCAGCGTTCACGTTCTTACTGCCTGATTTTTAATTGCGTGAAGTGACAGCCTGAGAAATTTCGTCACGAGTTGCGATAGCAACTAGGCGAGCTGCATCGGCAAAATCTTCGCCGCTCGATGCGTACAAGATCGCGCGTGATGAGTTGATCATCATTCCCGTGCCATTTGTGGTTGCGCCAGCATTCACCGTGGCAACAACATCGCCACCTTGCGCACCAACGCCTGGAACTAATAACGGCATGTCACCAACGATGCCGCGAACTGTTGATAATTCGGCGGGATAAGTTGCGCCAACAACCAGTGCAACTTCGCCCAGCTTGCTCCATTGATCGGTGGCCATGTGTGCGACGTGTTGATACAACGGCTGACCATCGGTTGTGAGCATTTGCAAATCGCCACTGCCGGGGTTAGAAGTACGACACAACACGATGACGCCTTTGCCCGAGTACATGAGAAACGGCTCGAGCGAGTCGGTGCCAAGGTAAGGATTCACAGTGACAGCATCTGCGCCGTAACGCACAAAGGCTTCGTGGGCGTACCGCTCGGCGGTCGGGCCAATGTCGCCACGCTTGGCATCAAGAATCAATACGACCTGCGGGTGATTGGCACGAATGTGCTCGCAGAGTTTTTCTAACTGCGCTTCAGCACCGATTGCTGCGAAGTAAGCAATCTGCGGTTTGAACGCGCACGCAAGACTGGCTGTTGCATCGGCAATGTCGGCGCAGAAACGAAAAATCGCATCAGGGCCTTGGAGATGTACAGGAATCTTGGCGGGGTCGGGGTCGAGTCCGACGCAGAGCATTGAGCCACTAGCAGCCCATGCGCGATTCAGTTTGTCGTGGAAGCCCACGAAGCAGACTCAGCCCTCAACCGTGATGGCGGCAGTGGGGCACAAGTCGGCGGCTTGCTCGACTTTTTCGCGCAACTCTTCGCCCGGATTTTCGATGAGTACATAGAGATAACCATCGCTACGAACTTCGAAAACTTCGGGGCAAACCTGCATGCATGAACCGGTCGATGCACAAATATCAAAATCGACTGAAACCTTCATGATGTTGTCTCCCTGCTTGTTCAAACCTAGTGAGTACTTATTGGATATAACCCTAGTGCGCGGCAACCGAAGTGTGGCGTTCGTGAGCCGACAGCACGGCGCGCAATGAAGCGGTCACCGTGTTTTCGTCGGTGCCGACACCCCACAGAACTTCGCCGTCGCCGTTGATGGTTTCAACGTAGGCGACAGCCTTGGCCTCGGATCCCTTGCCGATGGCATGCTCGGTGTAGTCGACCACATCAAGATTCGCATTGAGGCCGGTCCGCATAGCCGACACGAATGCATCGATGGGTCCGTTGCCCTCGCCGCTGATGGTCTGGTGCTTGCCGTCAATCACGAGTTGTGCCGTGATCGTGGTACGACCGCCGCCACTCGAGACACTGCGCATCTCGTGGCTTTCTAAAACAAACCTTGGTGACTCGGCGAGGTATTCGCCCTGGAATGCCGTCCACATGGTGACGGGACTGATTTCGGTGCCGAGGTCTTCGGTGATGTGCTGAATGTTCTTTGAGAACTCGATCTGCAGACGACGCGGCAGATCAAAACCGTGTTCAGACTTCATGACGTAAGCAACGCCGCCCTTGCCGCTTTGACTATTGACGCGAATCACGGCCTCGTAGGTGCGACCGAGGTGCTTGGGGTCGAGCGGCAAATACGGGACGCCCCACGTGTCGTAACCTTCGCCCAGTTTTTCGAGACCCTTTTTGATGGCGTCTTGATGACTACCACTGAACGCGGTGTACACCAGGTCACCTACGTACGGGTGGCGTGGGTGAACAGGTAAACGATTGCAGTACTCGGCGGTACGGCGCAACGCATCGATATCAGTGATATCGAGTTCGGGGTCGACGCCATTGACAAATAAGTTGAGGGCCAAGTTGATGATGTCAACGTTGCCGGTGCGTTCGCCATTGCCGAACAATGTTCCTTCGACACGATCGGCGCCGGCCATCACACCAAATTCGGCTGCTGCTACTGCACATCCGCGATCGTTATGTGGATGCAAACTCACCACCACTGAATCGCGATTCTTGATGGTGCGACAGAACCATTCAATGACATCGCCGTACACATTGGGGCTGTAACACTCGACGGTTGCGGGCAAATTGAGAATGAGCGGCTTTTCAGGGGTCGGCTTGATGACATCCATGACTGCTTCGCATACTTCAATGGCATATTCGGGTTCGGTCAGCGTGAAGCTTTCGGGCGAATATTCGTAACGCACGATTGTTCCGGGCAAGGTGCTTTCCATTGACTTGCATTTTTCAGCGGCATGAACAGCGATGGCTTTGATGCCAGGCTTGTCGAGATTGAAAACCACATCGCGCTGCAGCGGGTTTGTTGAGTTATAGAAGTGCACGATGGCTTGCTTGCTGCCGCGCAGTGACTCGTAGGTACGTTCAATCAGTTCGTCGCGACTTTGTACGAGAACTTGGATGATCACATTGTCGGGTACGAGATTTTCTTCAATGAGTTGACGAACAAAGTCGAAATCGGGCTGACTGGCCGACGGGAATCCAACTTCGATTTCGGTAAAGCCGATCTTGCAGAGTTCTTCGAACATGCGACGCTTACGTTCGGGGTCCATGGGGTCGATGAGCGCCTGATTGCCATCGCGTAAGTCGACTGAACACCACAGCGGGGCCTTGTCGATCATTTTGTTGGGCCACGTACGATCGGCGAGCACCAACGGGATGAAGGGCTTGTACCTGTCGAATGCCATGCGGTTCTTGCCGGCATTGACGAACTGTGCTGAGTTCTTGATATTCATGTTGTGCTCCCGTTGTACGAACTTGGGGTTGTGGTGTGGGTTGACGGACGACTGTGAGGCGGTGTGAGAAATGAAAAAACCCCGGCGCTGGTGCGCACGGGGCTTTGGCGAACGCGTTATGGGGCGCTCGCCCTAACTAAGAAGGAGTCCGATCAACTTGGTCACGCCTCTGACGCTACCGAACCGCAGGCAGGGCGCGCAACGACACCGCAAGAGGTTTCGGGGCATTTATGGTCAGCGCAGGCCTGAGAGGGGCGCTGAGTGGGCAATCAAACGGGCGGTGAGCTCGGTCTGATCATTCAGCGTTGACAGCAGCAGTCAACGAGGCCAGTTCGGCGTCGAGGAGAGCTGATTCGACTTCGGCGATAACGGCACGCCAGTCGTATCCAACACCTTTGCCCGGGTAAGCCTGTTCGGGTGACATATTGACGGTACTTACCGTGTTCGTACTCTGTTGAGTGAAAGGGGTCGAGTTAAAACTCATTGGTCGGACCTCCCGGTAGTTGTCGTTGTCAGGTGTTGGTGATTATCACTTCGCTGTTGAACCGCATGTAACGGACTGCGGAAACCTATAGACATTTGACCCCCATGTCTATGCATTTGGGGATATTTTTCGTCTATGTGACAAGCGCTACACCGGAGCGGGAATCCCCAGCGTGGCAGGGGTGTTGAATCGGGGGCACATCATTTCCGATGTGGCGTTATCTGAGAAAGAACGAGGACCCGTCGTGGGCGTAGCAGTTGAACTATCCAGTGAGAATTTTGAATCGACGATTACGGGCAACGACCTTGTTCTCGTTGACTTTTGGGCATCATGGTGTGGACCGTGTCGCCAGTTCGCCCCGGTTTTTGAAGCCGTGGCCGAAAAGAACCCCACTGCTGTTTTCGGCAAAGTCGACACTGAGGCTCAGCAAGATTTGGCCGGAGCATTTGGTATTCAGTCGATCCCGACGTTGATGGTCTTTCGCCAGGGCGTCATGTTGTATAACGCTCCCGGTGCGTTACCGCAGCATGCTCTTGAAGACTTGGTGACCAAGGCACTTGAACTTGACATGGACCAAGTCCGAGCCGAGATCGCTGCGCAAGAGGAAAACAACTCGTAACTTCAGCGCGACAGAGTGTCAGAGCGCCTGTCAAAACGATAAGAATTTCTAAAAGTAAAGTGAATACTTTTTCTGATTTTTGGTAGTTGACCTGCGATCGTCCATGTAGTGTTCATGTTGCCGCTCCCGCCAGCGGCACCAACGGCCCGGCCAGCTTGAGCTTCACCGCTCGCTACCGGGTCGTTGATTTTTCCCGCTGATTTTTGCCAGTTGATTTATGTATACGGTGGCATCCATGTCGAACACAGCAGGCCATGGCCTTCCATTTGTTGATGCCAGTGAAGTCGGCATGAGTGCCGAACGTCTGGCGCGAATTGAAGGTCGGTTCAAGACCTACGTTGATGAATCATTTCTTTCTGGCTGGGCTCTCACAATTGCGCGAGAAGGAAAAGTGGCGCTGTCTGCTTCGCGAAAATAACCAGCCAATTTCTGACGACACGATTTACCGCATCTTTTCGATGACGAAACCGATTACCGCAGTGGCCGCAATGATGCTGTGGGAAGAAGGCAAGTTTGAACTGCATGATCATGTCTCAAAGTTCATTCCTGAATTCGGCGATTCGAAAGTCTTTTTAGGTGGCAGCTTTTTAAAGCCAATGCTTGGGCCGCAAACCAGCGCCATGGAAATGTGGCATCTGTTCACGCACACGGCTGGTTTGACCTATGGCTTTATGTATTCGCATCCAGTTGATGAGTTGTATCGACGTGCCGGAATGGAATGGGGATTCCCGCGCGAACTCGATCTTGCTGGCGTGTGTTCATTGCTCGCACAACAACCGCTGTTGTTTCAGCCTGGGAGTGAATGGAACTATTCAACGTCGATTGACGTACTCGGT
>JBEDJE010000048.1:0-6365 GCA_041172985.1 Actinomycetota bacterium | reverse complement strand
AGAGCGATATCGGTATCTGACATTTGGCGATTGGCTATGTCGAGAGCAGCACGGGCGATAGCAACTTCGAGAGCAGCGCTTGAAGACAAACCCGAACCGATCGGAAGTGTCGTATTGATCTCGCCAGTAAATCCTGGGATGTCAATTCCGAGTTTGTTGAGTTCGCTAAGAACCCCAGCCACATATCGACCCCAGAGCGGTTCAACATGTGCTGGATTGTTAACAGGGAGTGAGATCGAAACGGGTTCGCGTTCGTCGTGTGACGTCAACAGCCACCGGGGTTCGATTGCTCGTGTACCTGAAACTGTGGTGTACATGTCGAGTGTCATCGGCATCACGAGGCCGCCGGTGTAATCGGTGTGATCGCCAATCAGATTGACGCGACCAGGGACCGAGATGTGAACGGTGTCGGTCACGCCAATTTCAAAGTTTTGCTAAAGCGTTCAACTGAGTCCATGTCGAACGGAGCTCGCAGCGCCAAGTTAATTTGCTCGGCGCCCGCTGCCACATATTGGCCAATGCGGTCAATGACTTGTTCGTCGCTTCCAGTCAACACACCTGGTCGTACGCCCTCGGCAAGCATGCCAAATTGTGACTGCAGACTTTCTTCGGTCCAGGCGATACCAACGTTGACGGTGCGCTTGACTTCTTTCGGGTCGCGACCAATAGTTTCGCAGTGTTTGGTGAGAACAGAACTCTTATGGGCAAAGGCTTCGGGTGAAACAAACGGAACATTCCAACCGTCGGCGTATTTGGCGGTGATGTTGAGCGTGCGCTTTTCGCCACCGCCACCAACCCAGATCGGAATCTTCTTTTGAAGAGGACGCGGCTCGTTGCGGGCATTATTCAAGTTGAACCATTCGCCGGAAAAGTTAGTGACGTCATCATGTAATAAGCCGCGAACGCATTGAGCGGCTTCTTCGAGCTGATCCATACGCGTTTTGACTCCGGGGAACGGAATGCCGTATGCCTCGTACTCAACTTGAGCCCATCCTGCGCCAAGCCCCATGTCGGCACGGCCGCCCGAAATGTGATCGATAGCTGTAATCATTTTTGCCAGCACCGAAGGGTGGCGGTATCCGACTGAGTAAACGAGTGACCCGACGCGTACGCGGGATGTTTCAGCGGCCAAGGCAGCATGCATCGCGACTGCTTCAAAGCAAGCCGCGTCATCGGGCTTGCCAGTTGCGCCGTAAAAGTGATCCCAAATTGAGATCCAATCAAAGCCAAGATCTTCGATCTTGCGCCACGCCGGACGTAAAACGTCATACGTGGTGTGTTGCAATCCGGTGTGAACGCCAAAGCGCATATGCGGGAACATTCCTGAAGTCATACGACAAAGATAGTCGTTGCGATGGTGGTACCGAAGTGACGAGATGGCTATTCTCACGGCATGCCACAAGCGAACATTCCTGCAAACATTGGGTCGGTCACCCTTGAATACGAAACCATCGGGTCGGCGAGCAATCCCGCAGTGTTGTTGATTCAGGGCTTTGGTGCTCAACTCATCAACTGGCCTGATCAGTTCTGCCAGATGTTGGTCGACCAAGGTTTCTTTGTTGTCCGCTTCGATAATCGCGATTGTGGTTTGTCAACCAAACTTGATGGTGTCGTTGTTGACCCGAATGCCGTATTCGCCGCGGCACTGAGCAGTGAAGAAATTCCGCCGGTTCCGTACACATTGTCGGATTTGGCGCAAGATGCCGTTGAGTTACTGAATCACCTCAAAATCGACTCGGCTCATATTTTGGGAGCGTCGATGGGTGGCATGATTGCTCAAACTTTGGTGATCGAACACCCGGAGCGGGCACGTTCGTTGATCTCGTTGTATTCGGTGACAGGCGAATTTGAGATCGGTGCGCCGACGGCCGAAGCCGCCGAAGCTTTGCTGGGGCCACCACCAACTGAGCGACAGGCCTACATCGATGCGAGTCCGAAGTACGGGGTGTGGCAATCGAAGCGCTATTTCGATGAAGTTGCAGTCAAGCGTGAAGCCGCACGAGCATTTGACCGATCGTTCTACCCCGAGGGGTCAAGTCGCCAGTTGGCGGCTATTTATGCGAGCGGCTCACGAGTTGAGGGACTGCAAAAATTGCAGACCCCTACGTTGGTCGTTCACGGAAAAGATGACACTTTGTTGCCATCCGAAGGCGGAAAACGCACTGCCGAATTGGTGCCCGGTTCGACGTTCTTGCTTGTGGCCGATATGGGCCATGATCTTCCCGAACCCTTGTTGCCGCTCATCACGGGTGCGATGGCGTCACATATGAAACTTGCCGAATGGCAGCGCGCCACTGGCCGCTGAATACGATGAAGGTATGACTGGTCCACTTTCAGGTTTTCGTATTGTAGAAATCGCCGGCATCGGGCCTGGCCCATTTGCCGCCATGATGTTGTCCGACATGGGCGCCGAGGTGATTCGCGTTGAGCGAGCCCAGGCCGTGCGTGGCCCGGCTCCTGATGGTCCGGCCTTTGACATCTTGCAGCGTGGTCGCCAAAACATTGCAATCGATCTCAAGAACCCCGAAGGTGTTGAGACCTTGTTGAAGCTTGTTGAATCTGCTGATGCATTGATCGAAGGATTCCGACCAGGTGTCATGGAGCGACTCGGCATTGGTCCCGATGTATGTATGGCGCGTAACCCGAAATTGGTTTTTGGTCGCATGACTGGCTGGGGTCAGACCGGCATGTATGCGCAAGCTGCCGGACACGACATCAATTACATCTCGCTTGCGGGTGCCTTGGCGCACTTTGGTCGCGCCGGAGAAGGCCCAGTGCCCCCTATGAACATGGTCGGTGACTTCGGCGGCGGCGGAATGTTCTTGGCCTTCGGTGTTGTGTGTGCATTGCTCGAAGCAAGCAAAAGCAACAAAGGTCAAGTTGTTGATGCAGCAATGGTTGATGGCACCGCAGTGCTGATGACAATGTTCTGGGCGTTTTCGCAAATGGGCGTTCATGATGAAAACGCGCGTGGTACCAACCTGCTCGACACCGGAGCGCACTTCTACGACGCGTACGAATGCAAAGACGGCAAGTACATCTCGATTGGCTCCATTGAAACTCAGTTCTATGCACAATTGCTGCAGCTCACCGGACTTGATTCCGATCCCGAGTTCGCTAAGCAGATGGACAAGTCGCAGTGGCCTCATTTGAAGAAGCGCATTGCTGAAGTCTTTAAGTCGAAGACTCGCGATGAATGGTGCGCAATTATGGAGACAACCGATGTGTGTTTCGCTCCGGTACTCACAATGAGCGAAGCAGCAGCCCACCCACACAACGTTGAACGCAACATGATCATCGATGTCGCTGGAACGAAGCAGCCCGCACCGGCTCCACGTTTTTCGCGCACAGTTCCTTCGGTTTCACGACCACCAGCGCACCCCGGTCAGCACTCGCGAGAAATTCTTGAAGGCTGGGGCTTGGCCACTAGTGAAATCGAGAAGCTATTGGCTTCGGGAGCGGTCGTTGACGCGTGAGCACACTTGTTTGTTTTCATGCGCATCCTGACGATGAATCAATAGCAACAGGTGGATCCATCGCCCGCGCTGCGGCCGAAGGTCATCGCGTTGTTCTCGTGATGGGTACTGATGGTCGTCACGGCGAAAAGCCCGCAGATCTTGCCGAAGGTGAATCGTTGCAAGATCGTCGTACGGCAGAAACAGAGCGTTCAGCCAAAGTGCTGGGCGTCAAAAAGGTTTACTGGTTGGGTTATAACGACAGCGGTATGACTGGTTGGCCGCAAAACAAAGAGCCGAACTCATTCATCGGTGCTGATGTTGAAATTGCTGCTCAGGTGTTAGCCAAGATTCTGCACGACGAACAAGCCGATGTTTTTACCTGCTACGACTGGCACGGCGGTTACGGTCATCCTGATCACATTCAAGTTCATCGTGTCGGGCATCGTGCTGCTGATATCGCCATCGCAAATGGTCAAAAAATTCGAGTGCTTGAATCAACCATGAATCGCACGCGCATCGCAGAAATGATGAAGCAGCTTGGTGGGGGAGACTTTGACCCCGAAGCCCCAGCCGATGACGGTAATCCGTTCGGAACTTTGCAAGAAGAAATCACTATGTCGGTTGACGTGAGTGAATTTGTTCAGGTGAAGCGCTCATCGATTATGTGTCATGCGAGCCAAGTCACTGATAGCAGCATGTTCTTGCAGATGCCACCCGAAACTTTTGCAGTTGCGTTCGGTGAAGAGTTCTTCATCGAAGTTGGTCAACCCGGTGGTGCGCCAAGGGGTTGGTTCATGTGAGTCGTATTTACATGGTGCGACATGGCCGCGCTGCTGCCGGTTGGGATACCGACGTTGATCCTGGTCTCGATGAGATTGGTCAGCAACAGGCAGAGGCGACGGCAACCCGCTTGGCTGTTCTGCCGAAGGTGCGCTTGGTTTCAAGCCCGATGAAGCGTTGTCAAGAGACGGCAAGTTACTTGTCAGCTAAGTGGTCAAACGCGGCAGTGGGCATCGAACCCTTGGTAACAGAGATACCTTCACCGGACGGATACGGACTTGGCGAGCGCATTGATTGGTTGCGTGCAGCTATGGCCGGTACGTGGGGTGCTCTCGGTTCGCCCTATACCGATTTTCGAGATGACGTTGTTCGGTATGTTGCGCAGAGCACAGCGGACACCGTGATTTTTAGTCACTTCATCGCCATCAACGCGGTGATCGGGTCATGTCTTGGCGACGACCGTTTGGTGATTGACAGTTTGGACAACGCGTCGGTAACAGTATTTGAAACGACATCTGAAGGTGGCTTACGGCTCATCGAACGAGGCAATCAAGCCGACACTCTGATCCGCTGATCGGGCAGACTGTAGATATGCGTACGCGTCATTCAATTCGTTCGGTAGCAGTAGCCACGATTCTTGGGACAGTGGTCGTTGCGTGTGGTGGTGGCGACTCGTCAAGTGAGACCCTGGCTCCGTTGCCAACGACAGCGACGACGATTCCCGAATCTACTTTGGCGCCAATGTCAACATCAGTTGCGCCAGAGTCCTCAACAACGAGCACTTCGAGTTCAACATCGACAACCGTTTCGCCCGCTGAACAATTGGTATTGCGTGAAGATGGTTTGGGTGAGGTGTTGTTCGGCGTCGATGCCGACCAGATGATCGCTTATGTGACGCAACTGTTAGGAAAGCCAAGCTCAGATTCGGGAATTATTGGCCCAGTTTCAGAATTTGGTTCGTGTTCCGGAACTCAAGTGCGCGGTGTGCGCTGGGGCGACTTGTTGCTGATGTTCGGAGATGAGAGCGAAGTTGCTCGAGGACGTTTGCATTTCTATTCGTGGACCTATGGGCCAGTGCAAGGTACTGCACCAGTTCCGATGGGACCGGTCACCGATGGCGATATCACGCTCGGCTCAACCGTTACCGAGATTTTGAAGGTTTATCCAACTGCCGAGATCTTTAACGACGACATTTTGGGTATGGGCTTTGAGATTGATCGCACTTTGGTGGGAACGCTCAGTAACGATTCTCCGAATGGTGTCGTGATCTCGATGACCGGTGGCGTCGCCTGTGCGACGTGAGGCTTGAGCAACTAGGGTCAATGAAGTCATGAATGCTTTGATGTTGGTTGATCTCCACGAGTCGTGGGCCTGGTTCGTCATCATTTCTAACGGCTTGGCTGGTTTATGGTCTTTGGGCGCTCACAAGATTGAGTCGCTCCGCACGCGAGCGTTGTGGTGGTTTACATTGCTCGCCGAACTCACCATGTTTGTACAGGTCATCCTGTACAGGTCATCCTTGGTGTGATTTTGGTGAACAAATACAAACTCGAATTTCCTGAGTTTCACGCCTTCTACGGATTCGTCGGCATCATTGCGATCGCGATTATTTACTCGTACCGCAATCAGATGAAACATAAGTTGTATTTGCTGTACGGCTGCGGCGGACTGTTCGTGATGGGCCTCGGAATCCGCGCCCTCCTCGTCGGCCAAGTCTCCTAACCCACCAAAAAGAGCCACTCTGTACTTTTGGTTCCAACAGGTGGAACTAAAAGTACAGAGTGGCGAGATAGTTCCGATTAGAGGGCGGAGGCGAGGGTGTCGAGCTGTGCTGTCAACTTCGCCGGCAACTTGGGACCGAACTGCGCATAGTGATCCTTGATCTGGGGGATCGCGGCCTTCCATCCATCAGAATCAATCGACAACAACGCCTTCATGTCGGCATCATCAATCTTGAGGCCAGCCACATCGAGTGAACCTTCGGCGGGCAGCATGCCGATCGCAGTTTCAACGGCGCCAACAGTTCCAGCGACACGTTCAAAGACCCACTTCAACACACGACTGTTTTCGCCGTATCCAGGCCACAAGAAGCGACCGTCTTCGTCACGGCGGAACCAGTTCACAAAG
>JBEDJE010000047.1:0-7528 GCA_041172985.1 Actinomycetota bacterium | reverse complement strand
GGTCGGGGCAACGTCGGGCCAGCCTGCACAAGGGCACGTCCCATGTCGGCAGCACTCGAACGTTCGAGCGGATCTGAGCGACCAGCCTTATCTAAGACCGCAGCCAAACCTCCTAAGTCGGCAGACACCGGGAACAACTTGTCGACACGTGCCGACAGTGTGCCGACAACCGAATCTGCCAAGAACGGAACCATGCCGGTGACCGCCTCAACGAGAATCAATGCCAACGCATACACATCGGCCTTTTCGTCAAAGGGCTCACCTTGAGCTTGTTCGGGAGCACAGTAACGGGCGCGCTCTTGCGACACCATCGCATCATCGGCCCAGGCCATTTCGGCAATCACCGAAGAGACCCCAAAATCGGCAACACGAACTTTGCGATCTTCCCCGAACAAAATCGATGAAGGACGTAGGTCGTGATGCGACATTCCACGCTTGTGGGCATAGTCAAGCGCACGACAAACCTCGAGACCGACAACTAACGCCTGGCTGGGCGTCAACAGGCGATTGCGATCGATCATGTCTTGTAACGACCCGCCGGTGAGACGTTCTTGAACGGTGAATACTCGCTCGTTGTCATTCACCTTGGTACGTCCAGAATTTGTCAGACGGACAATATGTGGATGTGATATTTCCGAAACTTCAACTGCTTCGGCGAGCAATTCAGCGCCATATTGTGCACTGGCCTCGGCTGAAAAGAGTCGCAAAATGACCTGTGAGCCCGATCGCTGATCATTCGCCACAAACGATTTGGACGACGAGGAACGCGACTGCTCACTTTCAATCTCGTAGCGACCATCAATGATGGTGCCGATGAGGGACTCGGAATCGTGGTTTTCGAAAACTGACATCGCTCCGAAACTAGCGTTTTGTTACGAAAGTGTGACCATCGGCTAGCGCCCAAAGTGCAAAGTACCTGCTCTAGCGGTGAGAATAGGCATGTGACTCTCGACCAAGCCCCCGAAATCCAGCCGCCAAAGCGTCGTCGGATCAAACTCGAGACCGTTCTCATCAGTCTCGGAATTCTGGTTGGCGCGTTGTTTGTGATCCTCGGATTCAACTCAGCGACAACTGGTCGTGATGCTTTGGGATATCCCGATGAAATCATCGACATCTCTCCAGCTCCCAACGATCGCCAAGTTCTGTCCCAAACCGAAATCAGCGTCAACTTGCAAGATGGTTACGAAGCGGTGCTAGTTCTTGATGGCATCGAAGTTCCGACGACGCGCCTTGAAGACTTCGTACCGATAGCCGTCAAGCCGGGTCAACAAATCGAACTGCCGCCCACAGCAATTTACGACCAAGGAAACTCGCTCATTCGTTTTGAACCCACCGATGGTGCCGTCATTGAGAAGTACTCGGTTGGAGTGCACAAAGTGAAGTGCATCTTTTGGAAGATCGAAGAGGGACGAGCAGCGGCTCGTAGCTTCGAATGGTCATTTGAAGTTTTGTAATTAGGCGGGAAGTTCGCCAGTATCTAAAACTATTTTGAATTGATCTTCATCCAAGACTGGCACGCCGAGTTCTTGAGCCTTGGTCAACTTGCTTGCGCCAGCTTCGGCACCAACGACGAGTGCAAATGTTTTCTTTGACACCGAGCCTGGGCTCTTGCCGCCGCGATCTTTAATGGCGCGTTCGGCGCCATCACGATCGAAATCGACCAAGGTTCCGGTGACCACAATATTTTTTCCAACCAAGTTTTGTGGCAAACGAGAAACTTCGACATTGCCGAACTCGACACCGGCAGAACGCAACTTTTCGATGATGACCTTGTTTGCGGGACGCGAGTACCACGAGATGAGAGAGTTTGCGATCACTCCCCCAACACCATCAACAGTTGCCAGATCGTCTTCGGTGGCATTCATGATGTCGTCCAAGTTGCCAAAGGCGATTGCTAGTGCTTCTGATGCAGCTGGCCCGAGATGTTTGATACCAAGCGCAGTTAAAAGCTTGGGCAGCGGCCGAGTTTTTGAACCATCAATTGCGACGATGAGTTTTTCAGCCCCCTTTTGCGCAAAGCCTTCGAGCGTGAGTAACTGTTCGACAGTCAACGAGTAAATATCACCAGCGTCGCTCAGAATTCCGACGTCAGAAAGTTGAATCACAGTTTGTTCACCGAAACCATCAATATCCATTGCTCCGCGCGAAACAAAATAAATAATGCGCTGGTCGCGTTGTTGAGGGCAATTGGGTTCGATGCAACGCATGTTCACTTCACCGTCAGGGCGAGTGAGTTCGCCTTTCATCGGGCACGAACACACCGACGGAAAAACCCATGGTTGCGAACCTTTTGGTCGCAACGACAAAACCGGCCCAACAACTTCGGGGATGACATCGCCCGCCTTACGTACTGTGACGGTGTCGCCAGGACGGACATCTTTTAAGCGCACCTGGTCTTCGTTGTGCAAAGTAGCCATCGCAACGTTTGAGCCACCCACGAAAACCGATTCAAGAACTGCGAATGGCGTGACACGACCGGTGCGCCCAACCGAAATCTGAATATCTTTCAACAATGTCGTTCGCTCTTCAGGCGGGAACTTAAAGGCAATCGCCCATCGTGGCGCGCGAGCCGTGAAACCTAAAATTTCGCGTTGATCGAGATCGTCAAGCTTGATGACGACACCGTCGATTTCGTAGGGCAGTTGATGACGTTCGTTCTGAAACTTCTCGCAATAGGCGGTGACTTCATCCATCGAATTCACTAACGCAATATTGGGGTTCACAGGGAAGCCCAAATCTTGCAAGAAATCCAACGTCGCATGATGCGATGTGAAGTTGGGTCCACCAATCACTTCACCTAATTGATACGACCAGAACGCCAAACCGCGGCCAGCAGTCACGCTTGAATCTTTTTGTCGCAAGCTGCCGGCACCAGCGTTACGTGGATTCACCGGAACTGGATCGGGCTTTTTGCCCGCGGCAATGCGCACAACGTTCTCGGCCTCTTTGGCAGCTTTGAGTTTTTCAAAAGCCTCGATTGGCAAATACACCTCGCCGCGTACTTCAAGTACTGAAGGGATAGCCACTTTGGTTTTTGACACCAATTTCTTGGGCACAACATCAATCGTCAAAACATTGGCCGTGACATCTTCGCCAAATCGACCATCGCCTCGAGTGGCGGCTTGGACCAGCACACCACTTTCATAACGCAAACTGAGTGCCAGACCGTCAATCTTCAACTCGCATGCATAGTGAATCACTGCGTCTTCACTTAACCCTTTGGCAGCCCGCTCGCCCCAAGCCAATAACTCGCCACTGTCCATCGCATTATCAAGACTCGTCATTGGCACGCGATGCTCAACTGACGAGAACGTCTCGGCGACGTCGCTTCCTAGCGTTTGTGTTGGCGAATCAGTGCTCTGAAGTTCGGGGTACGAAAATTCGAGCTCGCGAATCTCGCGATCGAGTTCGTCGTATTCGGCATCGCTGATTTCGGGTGAGTCATCGCGGAAGTACCGCTCGCGGTGATACGCGATCAGCGACCGTAACTCGGCATGTCTCTCAGCGGCGCTCAAACTCACGCTGACACTCTAGTTCGGGGATGAAAGTCTGCTTCACGCACCGACAGTGAGGCGAGTCGCCAAAGCCTGGGTACGCACTCGTTCGCCGATGTCACGAACTTGCGTGAAAATCTGGGCAGCCGAATCTTCGGAGTGCATTGCCAAACCACAAGCGGGCGTCACTAATGACTGTTGACGCAACTTTTGAGCATCGCAACCGCCCTGAACTAATTCGCACCATAAAGCCGAGAGTTTTTTCCAAGCACGGTCGGCGCTCGGCATCAGCGGACCATCAGTTGCGACAGCACCCCAAGCAATGACGCCACCATTCTCCAAGAACTTCCCTAAGAAACCGGCGTAATTCTTCAGGTTGTCGTTCACTGGCACGCTCAAGATGGCTGGACCCGATGCCAAAAGCGAAGCTCCGTCGACATCGGCACAGCAGTGCAAACCGACTAAACCTTCACGCTCGACAGCGGCCAATGCGCCTGACATCAAATCAATGGCGGTGTCGGGGGCGATGGGGAAAGAATCATCCATCAACTCGCCCAGTTCGGGTTCGTCAATGAACACGACTTGTGCACTTAACGGCAACGCCGATTCAACCGCATCGTAAATGTTGCGCACGTGGGTGCGCACGGTGCGCACTGCAACTTCAAATGCCGTGTGCATCGGCACTCCAGCACGAATCAGGGCTAGACCCAGAGTAACTGGACCAGTGAATTGCCACTTCACAGGGCCGGTATAGCCCTGAGCAAATTCAAGAAAGGTACGCAATCCGACATATGCGTCGTGATCGAGATCGGTTTTCACATCGGCCAAAGGATCGATGCGCGAAACGTCGACCATCAATGAACCGTATTGACCAATGCTGATACCTCGAATACCAACTACAGCCTGAGCGATCATGTCCTCGGCCGGCGAACGACGCGGCAAACTTGGAATACACGGAAGTTCGGGAGTTGCAAAAAAGGCAAACTCGGCAGCTTCACGAGCATCACGATGAGGAAGGCTGCCGATTCCAGTTGCAACTCCGCCGAGTAGATGCTTTTGCACTGATGATTGCACTGTTCCGCCTCCTTCCACACCACTTTCGTAGCAGGGTCACACGCTGAGATCACAATTGGACGAACGACTTACTCATTTCTTAAAAAATTGTGACGGACATTCCCTCCAAATTGCACGAACGGCTCACCTATCGGTAACGCTTGACAAATGGAAGGTAAGCACATTGACAAAATGACTCCGGTGGTCGTGTGGGCCAGTCGACTGAGTGTGATCGCAACGGGCCTAGCCGTTCCCCTTCTGAACAACGCACTTCGTCAGATGTCTTCGCTCACAGGCATTTCGTCGACCGTGGGGATTTGGTTGCTGTGGTCCATTGCATTGTTGTGCACTTTGGTGCCATCGAGTTCTGCACTCACCGCAATTCGCTTGGCACTTCCGACAATTTTCGTCATCGTTGCCGCCGCGGCCGTTGCGATCGGCATTTCAAGTGGTGTTGCCGCTGCATTGGCAATCTCGCTGCTGGCAAGTTTGTTGATCTTTAGCGGTGACATCGGAGATTCTTTCGTCCAACTTGCGGCCTATGGCGATGAACGTCGCTATCTATTGCGTTGCCCACCCGCGATGTTGCTCGTTCAAGTCCTCAGCTGGTTGGTGTGGCTCACACTCACCATCGTTGCCATCAATCTGCTGGCTAGCGATGCACTAATTCTTGGCGCCATTGTCGCAATTGTTGCGTTACTACTCGCAATCGTTTTGCCGCGCCGCTTCCATCGGTTTTCACGACGTTGGCTGGTCTCGGTGCCAGCTGGGCTCGTGATTCACGATCATGTTGTGCTCGCCGAAACTGCCATGTTCATGAATAACGCCGTCATCGAGGTTGGTATTGATCTGGCATCATCAGAAGCCGCCGACTTAAGTGGCAAGTGCTCTGGCGTTGGCTTGTTGATTGCACTCAAAGATTTTGACACCGTAGTTTTAGCCGCAACTCCAAAGACACCTGGTGGTTCGGCGATTCATGTGAAGTCAATGCGCGTCTGCCCGACACGACCGGGCCGAGCAATTACTGAGTTGACATCTGCACCGAGCGCGTAACTAAACCGCCACCCAGCACGTAACGATCATCGGCGTCGTAAAAGACTGCACTTTGTCCTGGCGAGATACGTCGCTGGGGTTCGGTCCAAGTGGCGACAACTCGTCCCGCATGGTCAACCGACAAAACAGCCGAACGCGGTTCGCCGTGCGCACTGGATCACGTTTTCAACGATCTCGTGGTCGACCATCAACATCGATTCAGGACCAACAACAACTTTTCGACCAGGCACATCGATGTCAACAACAAATCGCTTGGTTCCGCCGCCGCCAGCAACTCCACGGCGTTGACCAAGCGTGACAAGTTCGACTGATTCAACTGAACCAAGTTCGTTACCCGATTCATCGACGACGACAGCAGGGTTCAGCGGAATACGACGCCCGATAAAACTGACCCGACCACTACGACCATCTGCATCTTTTGCTGAGGTAATGAAACACACATCTTGACTGTCGGGTTTGTTGGCCGTGCGCATTCCTAAACGGGTGGCATGCTCACGGACCACAGTCTTGGTCATTTCGCCGACCGGAAACAAAGTACGTGACAACTGATGTTGATCCATCATGTGCACGACGTAGCTCTGATCTTTAGCCATGTCGTGACCGCGTACCAGTTTCCAGACACCGTCTTCTTGCACCACTCGCGCATGATGCCCAGTGGCCACTGCATCAAAACCCAGAACAATGCCACGTTCGTGCAAACGATCGAACTTCAGGTGACGGTTGCATTCGATACACGGGTTGGGCGTAATACCGATGGCATGATCGTTGATATATGGCTCAACCACATTGCGATGAAAATCTTCGGTGAAGTTAAAAACCAAGTGATCGATTCCTAGTTGTTGGGCGACTCGACGAGCATCGTCGACATCGCTCACGCTGCAACAACCAGTGTCGCTGTCGCCGCCCCATAGGCGCATCGTGACTCCGACCACTTCATGACCCTGTTCGAGCAACAATGCAGCGGCAACCGACGAATCAACGCCACCCGACATCGCAACGAGAACCTTCATGGCTTACAGGCTACGGCGATTTTGTATGGCTCGGATTCGAGTCACCGCCTCGATAATTGCCTCAATCGCCCGATCAATGTCATTTTCGGTCGTGGTGTGCCCCAGGCTCAGGCGTAATGCACCCATGGTGAGGTCGGACGAGAGCCCCATGGCCGCCAAAACATGCGATGGCTCCATGGCTCCACTGGCACAGGCCGAAGCCGCTGAAGCACACACGACTTTCGATCCCCTGCAGACAGAGATGAACGATGCCGGGCACGCTGTGTTCGGCCGGAATCGTACGATGCGCACCATCGATAGCCAACAAGCCGGCGAACAACTTGTCACGTAGCCCACTGATACGAGCAACTTCATTGCCTCGTTCAACATCGGTGATGCGCAACGCTTCGGCTGCCGCAACGATGCCACCCACATTGTGAGTGCCGCTGCGACGATCGCGTTCTTGTCCCCCACCCAAAACAATGGGTTCGAAATGTTTACCTTCGCGCACGACCAAAATGCCCACACCTTTTGGTCCGCCAAATTTATGGGCACTTAAAGCCATGGTGTCGACGAGTGGCCAAATAGTGCGCAGGTCAATCCAACATGCCGCCTGAACCGCATCGGTGTGCAACATCGCTTGTGGCGCATAGCGACGCACCATCTTTGAAACGGCGGCCATATCGGTGACAGCACCAGTTTCATTGTTGACGGCCATAACCGAAACGCTTGTTACTTCTGGTGAGAGCACAGCTTGTAATGCTTCAAGATCGACCGTGCCAATGTGATTGACATTGACCACAACACCGTTGGCATGTTCGACACAATGCAACACCGCGTGATGTTCGGTTGCCGAGCACACCGCCACTCCAGGCGTTCGCCGAATGACACCAGTAATTGCCGTGTTGTCACTTTCGGTTCCGCAACCTGTAAAGACAA
>JBEDJE010000046.1:0-6225 GCA_041172985.1 Actinomycetota bacterium | reverse complement strand
TCAATAACTTCTCGTCACGCGAAGTTGCGCATTTTGGTTCGCCTTCATTGATTACGCGCATCACTAACGACGTGACACAAGTGCAGATGTTGGTTTTGATGACCTGCACACTGTTATTAGCTGCGCCTTTCACGGCGATCGGTGGATTGATTTTGGCTCTGAAACAAGATGTTGCTCTGTCATGGATCATCGTCGTGTCAGTTCCACTGGTCGCAGCGATTCTCGGAACAGTCGTCGTCAAGATGGTTCCCACGTTCCGCTTAATGCAACAACGCATTGATCGCATCAACGAAGTTCTCCGAGAGCAACTTTCAGGCATTCGAGTGGTGCGGGCTTTTGTTCGAGAACCAGAAGAAATTGAACGATTCAGAGCCGGAAACATTGAAGTGACCGCAACTGCGTTACGGGGCGGACGGCTCATGAGCCTCATGTTTCCTACTGCGACCATGATCGTCAACATCTCGTGTGTCGCAGTCATATGGTTTGGATCATCCAGGATTTCTGAAGGAAAAATGAACCTTGGCGCAATGGTCGCCTTTCTTACCTACCTATCTCAGATTCTGATGTCGGTCATGATGGCCACGTTTATGGCTGCACTCTGGCCACGAGCTTCAGTAAGTGCCGAGCGCATCCAGGAGGTTTTGGATACTCCCTCTTCAGTAGAGATCTCTGACGATCCCACTCGTATCACTCGGGCTCGGGCCTCATTAGAAATGCGCAACGTTGAATTTCGTTACCCAGGTGCAGCACAGCCCGTACTACACAACATCTCTTTCAAAGTTGACGCCGGAGAAACTCTCGCGATTATCGGGAGCACCGGTTCGGGTAAGACGACTTTGATTAATCTCATAGCTCGACTCATTGATTCAACCGGCGGCGATGTTTTGCTCAACGAGGTCAACATTCGTCAAACAGCACCTGCAGAACTTTGGACACGAATCGGCCTCGTTCCTCAGAAGCCCTACCTATTCACGGGATCTGTCGCAAGCAATCTTCGCTATGGAAAAGAAGATGCAACTGACGACGAAATGTGGAGGGCTCTCGCTATTGCCCAAGTCGATTCATTTGTTCGCGATCTGCCTGGCTCACTCGAGGCAACTATTGCTCAAGGCGGAAGTAACGTTTCAGGAGGACAGCGCCAACGATTAGCGATCGCTCGGGCGCTCGTCCGCAAACCTGAGATTTATATCTTTGATGATTCATTTTCGGCACTTGATTTAGTAACCGATGCAAAACTGCGCGCCGCGCTGATTCCTGAAGTTTCAGATTCAGTCACGGTCATTGTCGGTCAACGAATTTCTACAATTCGGCACGCGAATCAAATCATGGTCCTCGAAGACGGGCAGATTGTGGGCCTAGGTACCCATGAACATCTCAGCGCCACATGTTCTACTTATCAAGAAATCGTTGCGTCTCAAGCAACGCAAGTAGGTGACAACTGATGAGTGCAGAGACTTCAAAGAATCAAGAAACTGAATCTCAGACCCCAGTTGGCAACGTTGCCGAGATGCGCACTGGTCGCATGAATACCGTTGGTGTCCCCGCCGAGAAATCCAAGAACTTCGCTCTCACTGCAAAACGATTGGCTCGCCGCATGGGACGTGAGACTTGGCTAGTTTTCCTCATTCTCCTGATGGCAGTGAGCAGTGTTGCTCTCATCGTTTCTGGTCCACGAATTCTTGGTCATGCCACCGACATCATCTTTGATGGTTTAGTACAACGCGATGGCATCACCGGAATCGATTTTGGTCGTTTGCATCGCACGCTTGAACTTGCAATCGGCGTCTACATGCTTTCCTATGTACTCGCGTACGGTCAATCTTTCTTGCTTGCCGGCGTCGTCCAACGAACCATGTTCAAAATGCGGCGAGACGTTGAAGCAAAAATCCATCGTTTACCGCTGAGTTACATTGATAAGAATTCACGGGGCGACCTACTGAGTCGCGCCACTAATGACATTGACAACATTGCGCAAAGCTTGCAGCAATCACTTAGTCAACTCGTCGTTTCGCTGCTGACCATTGTTGGTGTTATCTTCATGATGTTCACGGTCTCAGTCGTTTTGGCCGTCATCGCGCTGACCGTGATCCCCTTAAGCCTGTGGACTATGTCAATCATCGCTAAGCGCTCGCGGGCAAAGTTCATTTCACAATGGAACTACACCGGACAACTGAATGGATTGGTCGAAGAAGCATTTACCGGCCACGCAATCGTTAAGGTCTTTGGACGTCAACAAGAAGTTGAAGAACGATTCAAGAACCTGAATGACGAACTCTTCAAGGCCGCAAATTCGGCTCAGTTCATTTCTGGCGCAATTCAACCCGCCACGATGTTCTTAGGAAATCTCAATTACGTCGCTATCGCGGTCGTCGGTGGAATTCGAGTTGCAACAGGGACAATGAGTCTTGGTGATGTGCAGGCCTTTGTTCAGTACTCGCGTCAATTCACACAACCATTGACTCAAGCGGCGTCGATGGCCAATGTCTTGCAATCGGGTGTGGCTTCGGCAGAGCGTGTATTTGAGTTGCTCGATGCCGAAGAGCAATCAGCAGATGTTGGCTCAATTGATCCTTCACCTACCATCGGTCGCGTCGAGTTTGACAAGGTGACCTTCTCGTATGATCCCAACAGGCCCCTCATAACCGATTTGTCATTTGTTGCCGAACCAGGCACAACAGTCGCGATTGTTGGACCAACCGGTGCTGGCAAAACAACTCTTGTCAATCTGATCATGAGGTTCTATGAGCTCAATGGTGGCCGAATTGTTTTGGACAACCGCAATATTGCCGAGATGCCTCGTCAAGAATTGCGTTCAAAAATTGGAATGGTTTTACAAGACACATGGTTGTTCAACGGAACCATCCGCGAGAACATCGCCTATGGAAACCCCGGTGCGTCAGACGAACAGATTCGTACTGCTGCTAAGGCAACATTCGTCGACCGCTTTGTTCAAACCCTTCCCGAGGGATACGACACGATTTTGACAGGCGAATCTGGAGCGGTGAGCGCCGGTGAAAAACAACTGTTGACAATTGCGCGTGCTTTTCTTGCCGACCCCGCAATCTTGATTTTGGATGAGGCGACAAGTTCGGTGGACACTCGAACTGAGGTATTGATTCAAAAAGCGATGAATGCGCTACGTAAAGAGCGCACCAGTTTCGTTATCGCTCACCGACTTTCAACTATTCAAGATGCAGACATTATTTTGGTGATGGAAAACGGCTCAATTGTTGAGCAGGGGTCCCACGAAGCCCTCCTGGCAGCGCATGGTGCCTACTACCGGCTGTATCAGTCGCAGTTCTCCGCCCCAGCAACCGATTTGGGCTGAGCAGTTATCTCATTACTTGGGCACACATTGCGATGCAGACAACGCCTCGTAGTGACCAAGAAATGGTTCGCGGCCAATTCGTCCCAACAAGTTTCTCACCGATATCTGCACTTGGTCGACTCACCATTTTTTCATGCAACGGAACCGAGAGAAAGAGCGTTGACCCCAACGAAATTGCCAAGAGAATTGCGCCAATCCACGGCAACCACCACGTGACTTGATCGGGTCGAGCAACGAGAAGCACCAAAGTACTCACACCTTCGATGGCCATCGGTAGTCCCACTACTTGACCTGTTCGACGCTGATGTTCGGCACCGACAGAAATCTGTTGGTCAACGCCCACATGGCTCAGCAACGGATAATGAACGCGCTGTACAAACCAAATCAGACCAACCATAAATAATGTTGCTGCAGTATTCGCAATCAACGCGATTTCGCTCATCGTCAAACCGTATCTGTGGTTTGCGGCTCATGGGATGCCGAGCGAATGGAATATTCACGATTTGTTAGTGACATCAACGACGTGAGATAAAAACTCGTGATGACTAAATTGCCGATGCCGTTTTGTGCACAATGACGCAGTACACAACTGTGCTCACGATGTCGATCGCAACAACCCAACGAACGCGTACGCCTTGTGCTCCGGCCCACATCAAGTGTCGTCCGATCGGACGTACTGCCAAAAGTCCAATGGCCAGAGCTTTATGATTCCGACCCGGTTTGGCCATCCACCGTCCAATTCGACCAAGTTTGACCATGTGCTTGGGGCCGTGTCGTCGTCCGATTAAAAAGTGAAACGGATCGGTAAGCGACAAACGCAAAGTTGCGAGCAACACAAACGGAAGCAGTGGCATTTGTCCTGCCGCCAAGCCCATAAACACGATTCGTGGACTCAGCATCATCAGGGCCAAGGGATTGCCCAACAACAACGGCGTGCACGCCGTACCAATCAACGAAACACCCGACATAGCCACAATCGGCAATGCCGAAGGATCAATCCGCTTGATCAAAGGGCGATCAATTTTCTTGATCAAAGGAGGATCAATTGGCTTGATCAAAGTGGCGCTCACGTAAAGAAAGTTTCGCAACCCCAACTTTCGGGAGAGCAAAGTTCATTGCTCTACTTGGCAAACAACTTCTGAACAAAACCCCTCGATGGAATGAAAAGTGCGAGATTTTGGTGTTGGCGATCTCTCGTAGGTATGACTGCAATGGCCAACCCCGACCTATCCGATATCGATGCCATCACAATGAAGCGGCTCCGCATCATGAGTTCTCTTTCAACCGGAATCTTTGGACTGATCGGAATCGGATTCTTCATCATTTTTCGCAAGGACGCAAAGATTTCTCCCCAGGCTCAACAGCGTCAAGATCTCGTTCTTGCGGCGAGCGGAATTGCCCTTCTAGCAGGAGGAATAGCTCTTTTGGTGATCACCTTTTGGGGCCACTACCGCTCGCTCGATCCAGCATGACCAATCTGAACTCGCTAATTCAGTTGACTTTGGCGTTTCAAAGTGATTGCCTATCAAACGTTATGTCTCTCCAGAACACTCCTTCGATCTCCAAGATCTCATGGCCAGTGTTCTCCTTTGCGCCTGTGAACACGTTCGCCGTTAAGCACGCAGGCATGAAGCATGCAGCCGCCAAAACTGCCTATATGGCAGCCGGCTTCGCAGCGGTGAATACCAAGCGTTCACCCCAGCGGCTCAGGGAGTCACTCACGTAGGTCACATACCAACGTCGAGAATCCTCACTGAGGCCGCTGGGAAATCCCAGCGGCCTTTTTCGTTTTCCCGACCCAAACCAAACAATCAAAATCGCCACAATCCAGACCAAATACAACAACCAGAAACAGAGAACACCATGACCATGATCCTTGAAGCCCCCATCAGCATCGAAGAGGTTGCATTCACAGAAGTCGTCACGTTTGCTTCAGTGAAACAGACTGCTCGTTGCGCCGACGGCAACGGCACGTTGACACCACTCTTCTTCAGCGACGAGAACATCGACATCGCTCGCGCCAAGGCAATCTGCGCCCGATGTTCCCTGTCGACTTCGTGTCTTGAGGGCGCCCTTGAACGTGACGAGCCATGGGGCGTCTGGGGAGGTGAACTCATCGAAAACGGACGCATCGTGGTCGACCGGCGACCCCGTGGTCGACCCTCGGTGTTACCGAAACCGATTTTGGTGATCGATGAAGATCGCACAATTCGCAGTATCTCGAGCGTTAGTGAACAGAAGAGTTACGAGGTGGCCATTCGAGTCGCCTAGTCACATCACACAATCATCCACATTCATCTCGGTGATGGGCAACGCTTGACGACCCCATCACTGCACCGGGAAATCCCGGCCGCAGTATCCCCCCAAACTGCGGCCGGGCATCCCTGGCCCATCACAACGACAGTCACCAATTGCTGGAGTCTCGATCAGATGGCTGGCAACTAACCTGAGACTGTGGCATTGAAAGACTCACTTCGGCGAATGAATCCGTTTGTGATTGCCGCTATCGGGGCTATTGCAGCAGCGGCATGCTGTGATCGTCGGGTCATTGCAGCAAGATTCCAATGAAACTGATGTCGTACTAGATCAACCCGGCGTCTACCAAGAACCAGGAATCGGTACCAATGCACCAGTCGTCGGTAAGCAAATGAAGAATGCCAATGTTCAAGATCTTGACGACCAAGTCGTCGAAACAGCAAGTCTATTTACCAGTGGAAAACCCGCACTCGTCAATTACTGGTTTTCAAATTGTCAGCCCTGCAAAAGAGAAATGCCCGCATTACAAGCTGCATTCGAAAAATTCGGTGACCGAGTGAGTTTTGTCGGTATCAACACTCAGGACTCCCCAGAAGTTGCTCGATCATTCATCAGCGACATCGGTGTCACATACGAAATCT